>JANMWF010000166.1:0-17426 GCA_031393845.1 Nitrosomonadales bacterium
CCCCTGATGGCGAGCATTGCCAGCCATGCCATCTAAACGCTTGGTATCCACTGGGACCACGCGCACGTTGTTACTTTCCGCCAGCTTCAATAGATCACGAACACGCGGATCGCGGCGCTGGGTATCCACATAAAGTTCCAGCACGCTGTCTGCCTGCTGACGAATGCGCGCAGTGACGGCATGAAAACCATGAATTACACGTGTTTCAGCCATGATGCGGTTTGTGTTTTTTGGGTTTCTTGATTTTGGCATCCTTAGCTGGCACTTCCCCATCTGGCAGATCCAGCATGAAGTCGAGCTTGGTACTTTCCATATCCACTCTCACAACTTTAACGCGCACGCGATCACCCAGGCGATAGCGCTTGCCTGAGCGCTCGCCTAGCATCTGGTGCTTGGTCGCATCGTAATGAAAATAATCCGCGCCGAGTTCTGACACATGAACCAACCCTTCGATGAAAAGATCGTCCAACGCAACGAACAGGCCGAAGCCAGTCACTGAAGATATGGTGCCTTCGAAGCTGCTGCCGAGATGATCCCGCATGTAGAAGCATTTCAGCCATGCTTCTACATCACGCGTGGCATCGTCAGCCCGGCGCTCTGTCATGGAACAATGTATGCCCAGCTCTTCCCACTTCTCTTTTGGTTTGTATTGCGCGCTATTTAACACAGCCTTAATGGCGCGGTGCACCAGCAAATCGGGATAACGTCGAATGGGCGAGGTAAAGTGAGTGTAAGCATCGTAGCCGAGACCGAAATGACCAGCATTTTCCGGGCAATAACGCGCTTGGCGCAATGAACGCAACATCACTGTTTGCAATAAGGCTGCGTCAGGCCGCCCCTTGACCTGCTTGAGCAGCTTGGCGTAATCGCCAGCCTCAGGTTTTTCGCCCCCTCCAAGTTCCATGCCGAATTCCTTAAAGAACTCGCGCACAGCTTCCAATTTTTCAGGTGTAGGGCCTTCATGCACACGGTATAACACCGGGTGCTTACTTTCGTTGAGGAAATTGGCGGTGCATACGTTGGCCGCCAGCATGCATTCCTCGATCAATCGATGCGCATCATTTCGCACCAACGGTACGATGCGATCAATCTTGCCCTGATCGGTAAACATCATCTGGGTTTCAATGGTCTCAAAGTCAATCGCACCACGCTTCTCGCGGGCTTGCAGCAAGGTTTTGAACAGGGCATGCAAATGATTGACTTGCGGCAACACGGAGGCAAACTTTTGTGCCATTTCGCCTTGTGGGTGATCCAGCATATCAGCTACTTGATTGTAGGTCAGGCGCGCCTGCGAGAACATAACCGATGGATAGAAGCGGTATGCATCAATATCACCTTGAGCGCTGATCTGCATATCACATACCATGCACAGGCGTTCAACATGTGGGTTAAGCGAACAAAGACCATTGGAAAGTTCTTCCGGCAACATTGGAATAACGCGACGAGGGAAATATACCGAGTTACCTCGATTCAAAGCTTCCTTATCCAGCGCATCGCCGGGCTTTACATAATGACTTACATCGGCAATTGCCACCACTAGGCGAAAGCCATTGGCATGCGGCTCGCAATACACCGCATCATCAAAATCCCGCGCAGTCTCGCCATCTATGGTGACAAGCGGCAACTGTCGTAAATCCTCGCGTCCAGCATAATCTTCCGGCAGCACCTGGGGCGCGATTTGTTCAGCTTGGTGTTTCGTGTCGGCTGGAAACTCATATGGCAGATCATGCTTGCGCAACGCAATTTCAATTTCCATGCCAGGGTCGGCATAATTGCCCAAAATCTGCACAATGCGGCCTATGGGTTGTGTATTTTTGCTGGGTTGCTGCAGAATTTCCAGCATCACCACCTGCCCCGCCTTTGCCCCGATGTGCTCACCTGGAGCAACAAGGATATCCTGACTAATACGACGATTTTCCGCTACCACGAACTGAATGCCATGCTCCTCATACAGCCGCCCGACCAAACGCTGGGTGGCGCGCTCCAAGACTTCCACTATACTGGCCTCGCGACGCCCGCGCCGGTCGGTGCCCGTTTCACGTACCACGACAGTATCGCCATGCAACGCTTTATGCATTTCCTTGGCACTCAATACCAGATCGGCGCTGCCATCATCAGGAATCAAAAAACCAAATCCATCGGGATGGCCTTGTACCTTGCCCTTAATCAAGTCAAGTTTATCCATCACGCAGATGGCCCGCTTGCGGTTACGCATTATCTGACCATCGCGCTCCATAGCACGCAGGCGGCGCGAAAACAGTTCAGCCTCGTGCTCATCAATACGCAGCATGTGGCACAACTCTTCTTCAGCAACCGGCACGCCTTGCTTTTCAAGCAATTGCAGAATGTACTCGCGGCTGGGAAGCGGATGCTCGTACTGGGCACGTTCGCGTTCCAGGAATGGATCGAGCTCACGGATGTTTTTTTTCTTATTTGTCATTGACAGAAAATCCTATAACGATTAACTTGTTCGCCCTCAAGAAGCAAAGTTTTATTTTATTGCCCAGATGGCGGAATTGGTAGACGCGCACGGTTCAGGTCCGTGTGCCGCAAGGTGTGGAGGTTCGAGTCCTCTTCTGGGCACCATAAAATATATTACCGCTATTATTCATCTTGTTACAGAATGCCCATTGGGGCATTTTTTCATTTATTTTCATATCAGCTAGTGTAGATGTGCAAGATTTTGTTCGATAGATAACAATATGATGAAGCGGGTAGACAGTTAACCCGTCAAAACAAGGTCTAACCGAACGAATAAAAAATCAAGCGCAATGTCATTTACAAAAAAATAAAATTCAACTAATAGACTAAACTAAAGCTAAATTCCATTGTTATCAATGATAACAGGAAAGCTTGATGTCTTGTGAAAAGACGCCGAGTCCATTAGTGAAATGGCTAGCATTAAATTTTTTTGATCGCTCAAAGTATAAATAGTCGCCCCTGAACAACCTGCGAAAGTGGAATGGGGCAGAAGAACAACCATATTTTGGACAGGAACAACGCTTGTCATGGATTATTTCCCCATTTTTCTAAACCTCAAGGAGAAAAAATGCCTCGTTGTTGGGGGCGGTGAAGTTTCTTTTAGAAAAGCTTCTGTGCTGATCCAAGCAGGCGCATTAGTGAAGATAGTATCGCCAGAATTGTGCGAGGCCTTTAAACATCTTCCCAGTATCGAATATGTTCCAGATCGATTTCAAGCTGCACATCTGAATGGCGTCACACTTGTCATTGCCGCCACCGATGAAATCGAGACCAACAAAGAAATTTCGATCGAAGCAAAAAAAAGAAACATACCCGTCAATGTGGTCGACAACCCCGATCTATGCACCTTCATCATGCCCGCAATACTGGATCGCTCTCCGCTCATGGTCGTTTTTTCGACCGGAGGAGCCTCCCCCGTTCTGGCAAGGATTTTACGAGGCAAGTTAGAAACGCTAATACCGCCAGGATATGGCCGGCTAGCTGCCTTTGCCGCCAAATTCAGGCAAACGGTCAAAGCGCATATCAGCGATTCTAGAAAGCGTCGGATATTCTGGGAAAACGCGCTGGAAAGTCCAATTGCTGAGAAAGTTTTTTCGGGCAACGACAAGTCTGCCGAAGCCATGCTACTAACAATGCTAAAAGACAATAATCATGGCTCTGTCGGTGAAGTATTTTTGGTGGGTGCAGGCCCAGGCGCCCCAGACTTGCTTACCTTCCAAGCGTTACGGCTAATGCAAAAAGCGGATGTGGTGCTTTATGACAACCTTGTTTCCAAGCCGGTACTGGAAATGACGCGACGCGATGCAGAAAGAATTTTTGTCGGCAAGATGCGCGGTCACCACACGATGCCGCAAGAAAGCATAAACGATCTTTTGGTAAGACTAGCTAAAGAAGGGAAGCGAGTCTTGCGGCTTAAGGGGGGTGATCCCTTCATTTTCGGACGTGGCGGGGAAGAAATCGAGACGCTATCAGAACACAAAATAAATTTCCAGGTCGTACCCGGCATCACCGCCGCATCCGGTGTTGCAGCCTATGCCGGGATACCGCTCACGCACAGAGATCATGCGCAATCCTGTATCTTCGTAACGGGCCATCTGAAAGAGGGTGGCATGAACCTCGACTGGGAAATGCTGGCACGTCCCAATCAGACCATCGTGGTTTACATGGGTCTGCATGGTCTCGAAATTCTATGCTCCAAACTAATAGCGCATGGCTTGCCGGAATCCACCCCTGCCGCCATCGTGCAACAGGGAACAATACAAAACCAGCGTGTAGTTTGCGGGACTTTGGCTATATTACCAACGGTAGCAGAAGCTGCAAAGCTTAAAGCCCCTACTTTAATCATCATCGGCGGCGTGGTAACACTCAGAGAAAAACTCTCCTGGTTTGAGCCTGATCAAACTTAACAAAGGCAAATATATTCATACAATATTTTTGCATGATGAACTACTTAGATTTCAAGCGCTTAAATTCCTCTGCTGCTTGCCACAAATACCAAGTAGCGGTTGAGCGATAAGGACTCCATGCCAGCCCAATTTTGGACAGCTCCTTGGGCAAGGGCTGCTTGGACAGTGACTTCATCACCCGCCAACCTTCACGCACACCAAAATCATCAATGGGCAAAACATCAGGGCGTTCCAGCGTGTGAATAAGAAACATCTCTACCGTCCAGCGACCAATTCCACGTAGCGAAATCAGCCGAGAGATTAATTCTTCATCCGTCATTGCCGACGCGGCACTTCTTTCGGGCACTATCCCATCCAGAACCCCTTCCGCGATTCCGCGAATTGTCATAACTTTCGCAGCAGAGAAGCCACAGGCACGCAGTATATTTCCGTCAGTCGCAAGAATACTCGTCGGCGACGGAAAGGATACGTCCGGATAGAGCGCCAAGAATCGGTTAAGTATTGCTTCGGCGGCCCGCGCATGGAGTTGCTGATAGGCGACTGCCCGAATCAACGCCTCGTAAGGTTCACGTTCCCGTTTTGGATGCAATCCACATCGGCCAACGCGAGCAATCAAACTTGTCCAATCGGGATCTGAGGCTGCCAAATGCGCAACTGCGGGGCCAAATGGATCGACAACCTTACTGGTGGTGCCTACTGCCACAATATATATTGGAGCTTTGCTCATATAATTTATGCCTGAAACAAGCCCGAATCTACCACCCCGATTCGCGTTCCGGTGTTGCCGTAATCTTGTGTATGCTTAAATCCGAACCATTGAATTCTTCTTCCGCGCTCAATCGGATACCAACGGTTTTCTTCAGCAGAGCATAGACCAAATAACCTCCACCAAATGCAATAACGATACCCAACAACGTACCGATTATTTGCGCTGTAAAACTGACTCCGCCAAGCCCTCCCAATGCCTTTAGCCCGAAGATGCCTGCTGCGATACCGCCCCATGCGCCACATATTCCATGAAGCGGCCAAACGCCGAGCACGTCGTCGATTTTCCACCGGTTCTGCGTTAACGTGAACATCCAAACGAACAATCCGCCCGCAATGCCGCCGGTCAACAATGCACCCAAGGGGTGCATCACATCCGAGCCGGCACATACGGCAACCAACCCGGCCAGCGGGCCGTTATGCACGAAGCCGGGGTCGTTCTTGCCAACAAAAAGTGCAACCAGTGTGCCACCCACCATCGCCATCAACGAGTTAACTGCAACCAGACCACTAATCTTGCCTATTTCTTGCGCTGACATGACATTAAAACCGAACCAGCCAACGGTAAGTATCCATGCGCCTAGTGCAAGAAAGGGGATGCTGGAAGGTGGGTGCGCCGCGATGCGCCCTTCCTTGGTGTAGCGTCCGCGCCGCGCACCAAGCAGTAAAACGGCCGCGAGTGCTATCCAACCACCCACTGCATGCACCACAACAGAACCGGCAAAATCGTGGAACTCCGCGCCGAAATTGGTTTGTAGCCAACTCTGTACACCAAAGCGATGGTTCCAAGCGATGCCCTCGAAAAAGGGATAAATAAAGCCGACCAGCAGAAAGGTGGCGGCTAGCTGCGGATTGAATTTGGCGCGCTCTGCCATACCACCGGAAACAATAGCGGGAATGGCAGCGGCGAAGGTAAGAAGAAAGAAAAATTTGACCAGCTCATAGCCATTTTTCTGCGCCAACTGTTCAGCATCGGCGAAAAAACTGATATCGTAGGCGATGCCGTAGCCGATAAAAAAATAGGCCAGCGTGGAGATACCGAAGTCGGTGAGAATTTTCACCAATGCGTTCACCTGATTTTTCTTGCGCACCGTACCCAATTCAAGAAATGCAAACCCTGCGTGCATCGCAAGAACCATGATAGCGCCGAGCAAAATAAACAACGCGTCACTGCCCGCTTTCAGGCTTCCAATATTTTCCATTTTTTACTCCATATATGAACTAGCCCAGAGGTTATATGCAAATTTCGTTCCAGTTTGCTCGTGACTTGATTTGCATACGTATTCCTATGAAATTGATATTCATATACGAATTGGCTCACCAATTTGGTGCATTATTACTTCATTCATGCTTCATATTGGCGCGTAATCCTTAAGCAATAAATATAAAAGTTTCCAGCTAATTTAATATTTTTTCCAGTCATTTAACATCTTTTCCAGCCAGAAAATGCCAACCATGGTTTTACTGTCATTGATTTTTCCTTGTCTTATCCAGTCCAGTGCATCGGAGAGCGATAGCTCAAATGTTTCGAGGAACTCGCCATCGTCTAGTTGTCTACCTTGGTAGGTCAGACCTCGCGCCAGAAAATATTCCATTCGTTCATCGGCAAAACCTATACACGGCCAAGCAGTGGTCAAATGCGTCCACTGGCTGGCAATGTAGCCGGTTTCTTCCAATAATTCGCGTTGCGCCGTGAGCAATATATCTTCGCCATGATCAATTTTTCCGGCAGGTAGCTCGATGAATTCGCGTTGCGGCGCATAACGAAATTGCCGTTCCATTAATAGATCGCCATTATCCAGAATTGCCAACACCGCCACCGCACCGGGATGGACTATATGTTCGCGCGTGCTCACACTGCCATCTGGCAACCGCACATTGTCTTTAAACACCTTGATGAAATTACCTTCATACATGACCATCGAATCAATACACGTTTCTTTTAAATCCATAAATGCTCCTTAAATTTTATCGACGAAATGCATGGCACACGCAGGTGACTATGCATTAATAATGTCTTAATCCGTTTCACCAGATTTGCAAACATTTATCAATTTTTGGCAGTCGTCAATTACCGGCAAACATTGCACTCCCTGGCAGACCCAAGCGGTAACATTTTGTGTGTAAGGTTTCGTCAACGTTTCCGGTAGTCCGACAAGCTCGCCTTCCAAAGCCAGGATCAGGGTACCAGGCCAATAGTGCTGAAATAATTGCTGGCACCACGCTGCACTTGCTCCTGGAGCACTACGCAAAATAACGATTTGCGGCGGCATGAAATATTCTTGCAAAGTCATTAATAGGCTAGTGAAGCCCATTGGTTGCTTTGCAAAAAACGGATAATAAAGCGTCAGTGTGCGCTCGGCAGCCTCAAGGTAGCGCTTCTCTCCCAAAATATGACCGAGGCGCTGTAACGCGAGCGCTGCGATTCCATTTCCGGAAGGCATGGCATTATCATGCTCTGGCTTGGGACGATGAATGAGCTTTTCGTGGTCGTGGCTGGTAAAGAAAAATCCACCCGCTTGCTGGTCTTCGAATTGTTCCAGTAACACATCGGCGAGCGCGCGGGCAAATTCCAGATCAGCCAGACGGAACTGCGTTTGCAGCAATTCCAGCAAGGCGTCCAGCATGAATGCATAGTCATCAAGATAGGCATTCAAATGTGCTTTACCGTCCTTGCTGGTAGCAAACAGGCGACCATTTTGCCACATCGTGGTATGGATAAAATCCACCGCACGTTGCGCCGACAATATCCACTCTGACTCGCCCAGTCTCCTGCCAGCACGCGCCATCCCTTTAATCATAAGGGCGTTCCAGCTGACCAGTATTTTTTCGTCACGTCCTGGACGCACCCGGTTTGCGCGCGTGGCGAACATTTTTTCTTGCGCACTGGCAAGTTGCTGCGTGATTTGCTCAAGAGGCAGATGGTGCACTTCCGCTATGGTGGCTAGCGGCTGGGCAATTATCAAATTCCAATGCTTATTTTCGAAATTAGGCGGGTGATCCAGACCGTAGTGAGCTGCTACGATGGCATATTCTTCCACGCTCAACAGGCTTGCGGCTTGCTCCGGCGTCCATACATAAAATTTGCCTTCCTCGTGTTCTGAATCCGCATCCAGGCTGGAATAATAACCCCCTTGCGACGACTGCATCTCACGCATAACCCAACCCGAAATGCCTTTTACTACGCGCTTGAACGATGCCTCGCCCGACAGCACATACGCGTCGGTGTAAAGTGCCAGCAGTGGGCCATTGTCGTACAGCATTTTTTCAAAATGGGGAATTTCCCAGCGTTCATCCACACTATAGCGGCAAAAACCGCCACCCAGCTGATCGTAGATCCCGCCGTCTGCCATTTTGCGCAGCGTGTAGAGCACCATGCGACGTGCGTCTGGATTTCCGCCGTGCGTCGCATACCTTAACAAAAATTCCATCTCGGTCGGGAGCGGAAATTTGGGCGCACCGCCGAAACCACCGTAAATGGGATCAAAAGATTGCTGAAATCCGCTGAATGCATCTTCCAATGACGTTTTATTGAAACTGACCTTATGTTCTGCGCTCGTCAAGCTGGCGCCAAATTCTTGCATCAGCGACACACTTTGTTTGGCAATGTCATCCTGACGCGTGCGGTAAAGCTCAGCCACGCGTTCGAGCAAAGGCACAAAGCCAGGCAGGTTGTAGCGTGCCTGTTTTGGAAAATAAGTGCCGCCAAAAAACGGCATTTGATCAGGCGTTAAAAACAAAGTAAGCGGCCAGCCACCATTACGCCGGGTCAGCATATTATGGGCAGCCTGATAAATGTGATCCAGATCAGGGCGCTCTTCACGATCCACCTTGATATTGATGAAATTTTGGTTCATCACTGCAGCGACGTCTGCATCCTCAAACGACTCGTGTGCCATGACATGACACCAGTGGCAGGCCGAATAGCCGATGGATAGCAAGATCGGCTTATTCTGTTCGCGAGCACACCTCAGTGCTTCCTCGCCCCACGGAAACCAATCCACTGGATTGTCGGCATGCTGCTGTAAATAGGGGCTAGTCTCTTGGGCAAGGCGGTTAGGCATATTGGGTTCAATAAAAAATTTCGATCATGTCAGCACTGGTGCTTACTTGACGCCGGGCTTAACGTTATACAACATTACCGACACCATCACTACGGGATAAGCACCCTGTCCACGCATGCTGACTTTGTCGCCGACTATCCAGTCCGAAGAAATGAATGCCGCAACATGAACAAATTCGTGTATGCAAAATTCAGAACACTCTCTGCTGACAGCATTTTGTTCAACCTTATCTGGTTGAACGCTTCACGATATTTTCTTGGATCAGCTATACTTGAAGAAATGATATTTGCGCTTCACAAAGCGCCCCCTAAAATCCGGTTTTCGCCCAATATTGTGTTAAAAATCTTGTTTATATAGTCAGATAAATGCAGTGCCCTGAAATTATTCCAATGACTTACATTCCAATAAACACTAAATTTTCAAAAATTCCTCTCAGATTTGAATCTGTCTAAATTATTTGGTGCAATTTTAGTTTGAATCCAAGCGTCTGCTTTTCCAAGAAGAATTCAACAAATGCTTCTTAATAATTCTGGTAGCTCAATCATACAGCGCACGCTCAAGCTTTTTGCCCTTGCTGTTCTTATCTTGCTTTTTATTGCACTAGCTCTTGCTGCCTTCTTTATTTATCGAGAAACAGAAACCTCAACATACCAGGCACACCGTCTGGCAAAACTGGCCAATGATCTTCGCTGGGAGGTAAAAAGCGGCCCAAATGGTGGTTTCCATTTACCACAGGCAGGGCCATATGATATGCGCCTTGGATATAGTCGATTGCCAGAGTTGCTTAAAAATCTGACTGAACGCGGCTTCTACGTGCATTCTCAGGCAAGAATTTCCCCACGTATGAAGGAGCTCGTTGAGCAAGGATTATTCGTTCCCTACCGGGAAAAAGCTCAGACCGGTCTCGAAATTGTCGATGGCAACGGTCAACCACTTTACCGTGCTGTTTTCCCAACTCGCGTTTATGAAAACTTTGAATCGGTTCCACCGCTGGTAACGAACAGCCTGCTATTTATCGAGAATCGTGAGCTGCTGGACCCGACCCAACCCAAAAAAAATCCGGCCATCGAGTGGACCCGGCTTGGGAAGGCTGTACTGGACAAGGCGATTCAGTTCGTTCGCCCCGAACACGACGTACCAGGCGGTAGCACGCTTGCAACTCAAATTGAGAAATACCGGCATTCTCCCAACGGGATGACCCTCAGCCCCAATGACAAGATGCAGCAGATCGCATCTGCCTCCGTGCGCGCCTATCTGGATGGGGAGGAAACAATGCCTGCCCGCAAGCGTATCGTAGTAGATTATCTTAATACGGTCCCTCTTGCCGCTGTTACGGGCTTCGGGGAAGCAAACGGACTGGGAGACGGGTTGTGGGCATGGTACGTCCTGGATTTCGAACGGACCAATCGCATCCTGAAAGCCTGGTCTGCAGGCGGCACGGATCTTGCCGAGGTAGCACATTACTATAAACATGTGCTAAGTCTTATGATCGCCCAGCGCAGGCCTTCCGGTTATTTGATTAACGATCGCAAAGCGCTGAATGAGCTTACCAATAGCCACTTGCGTGTGCTGGCGCAGGCCGGCGTAATATCGCCCAACCTCAGTGTGGCTGCGCTGAACGTACCGCTTCGCTTCCGCTATGCCGCTGTGCCAGAGGAAACCAGGAATTTCTCTGCCTCCAAGGCTGCTAATGCGGTGCGGGTACGTCTTGCGTCTCAACTTGGGTTACAACGTCTGTATGAGCTGGATCGTCTGGATTTATCGGTGCAAAGCACGCTCGACGGCGAGTTACAAAAAAAGACCACCGATATCTTGCGTCAGCTTAAGAACCCGGAATATGCACGCGCTGCGGGACTCTATGGCAATCGTCTGCTGGGCGAAGCGGATCCGGGCAAAATCATTTACAGCTTCACGCTTTCAGAGCTGACGCCGCAGGGTGCAAAGTTTCGAATTCAGGCTGACAACTTCGATCAACCCTTGGACATCAATAAAGGCACTAAGCTGGATCTTGGATCCACAGCAAAACTTAGGACGTTGGTAACGTATCTTGAAATTGTCGAAGCACTGCATCGAAAATATGCTGCACTCGAACCGGAGGCGTTACATAAAGAAGTGAGCGACCCTAACGATGTCCTCAGTCACTGGGCGATCGAATATCTGCAGCAAAGCACGGATAAAAGTTTGGCAGCCATGCTGGGAGCTGCCCTGGAACGCAAATATTCTGCCAACCCTAATGAACAGTTTTTTACCGGTGGTGGAGCGCATTATTTCCAAAATTTCAAACATGAAGACGACAGCAGGACACTAAGTGTGCGCGAAGCGACGCTCAATTCCGTCAACCTCGTTTACATCCGTCTTATGCGCGATATCGTGCGCTACCATATGCTTACTATAAAGGGCTCATCTGCCAAGATACTTAAGGATGCTGACCATCCTGATCGCGAGACATACCTCATGCGATTTGCGGACAAGGAAGGCACGGAATTCATCAATCGCTTCTATCTTAAATACAAGAATAAAACGGCAAGCGAGATTGACGAGATATTTTTTTCCAGCTTCCGCCACACGCCGCGCCGACTTGCCGCCGCTTACCGTTATATTCACTCTGAGGCTACGCCCGCACAGTTCAATAGATTCATGATATCGCGTCTGCCTGACCTCCAGGGATCAGACGAGCGCATTCTCCATGACCAGTATCAGCGCTATGCGCCAGGCAAATACCCGCTGGCGGACCAAGGTTATATCGTAGCTGCACACCCCTTAGAACTATGGCTCGTGCGCTATTTAATTAGCCACCCAAATGCAAAATATAAGGACGTGATTAAAGCCAGCAGCGAGGAACGTGTGGCTGTCTATCGCTGGCTATTCAAGACCATCCACAAGAATGCACAGGACGTCCGAATCCGCAGCCTGTTGGAATTGGAAGCTTTTCTGGAGATTCACCGCAGTTGGAAACGCCTCGGCTATTCCTTCGATGCACTTGTACCATCGCTAGCCACAGCGATAGGCAGTTCGGCTGACCGCCCTGCCGCACTCGCCGAATTGATGGGCATTATCTTGAATAATGGAGTTCGAATCCCCACGATGCTCATCGAACGTCTGCACTTTGCAGCGGGCACTCCCTTTGAAACCATTGTCGAACACACCCCTGACCAAGGCGAAAACATGTTCTCACCCGACTTGGCAGCTGTGGTCCGAAACGTATTGATCGGAGTAGTGGAAAAAGGCACAGCTTCGCGACTCACCCACGCCATAGTGAAAGAAGATGGCACATGGATTCCGATAGGCGGCAAAACTGGAACCGGCGATCATCGTTATGTCACTTTTTCCTCGGCCGGTGTTATCAAGGAATCCCATGCGGTAAACCGCTCCGCCACTTTTGTGTTCTTCATCGGGGATCGATTTTTCGGAACACTGACCGCATTTGTGCCAGGCGCGGACGCAGCTAACTATCAATTTACTTCAGCACTCTCTACGCAAGTTTTAAAATACCTCTTGCCCACTTTGAAACCGCTCACTGATAAGGCTCAACCTCTACCCGAACATACATTATCGAAACCAATCGTCAAACACGGTTCACCAAAAGAAGTGGGAGAAGATGCGGCTGTAAATTCCAGCCAACAACCCGCTCCGGCAGAAGATGAGCTACCTTGATGGGTGCAGTTTATTCAAAATTATTTGCACTTTCTTCCCATACAAATGAGCCAAGTTGGAATCAAAATATGTATCAGAGTTGAAGCTGTCTATAGCAATTAAGCAAAGCGCCCCGTTTTATAATTTCCATATCGAATCGAATCCTTATCTGCCATTAGTCCTGCAATCAGAAGCAAGTAAAACAAAAATGCCATGCGGGTCTCATCAATCAGGCTATCCACCAAGCCTACGACGAGAAAAGCAATGAGCGATGCAAATAACGCCAGACTAGTTGGCTCATTGTCCCAAGCACGCAGTAGCAACCGCACCATGACATAAGTGACTAATGTCATGAAACCAATAAGTCCAAGCCACCCCTGTTCAAACAGAACATGGATATATAAATTCTTGACGTGCCACGGCAGGTGGCTATCGGTAGAAAAAAACCAACGATGCATCCCCTCAGAAAAATCTCCGTTATGCACCAAATCATTGCCCGACGAATCTCGCAGTGCCACATTGCGTACATCCACTAATGTACCGGCATGACCATTGAAGATCGATAACTTAACAGGGCGTGGGAACAGGCTATTCGGCGGACCGAAATTCTTGGCATGGATAGGTACTGCATAATGCCCCCACTGGCCGGATGGCGCTTTTATTTTCAGCGTTGTCCAGACGCACGTAAATGAATAAAGTAGTGCTTTTTCGCAGATGGGCAAGGTCAATTCGGCATTATTAGCGCTACTGCGCAAGTCCATCGAGAGCATGTATTGTTGTTCCGATACTATCGCCACTGGTTGCTCAAAATACAGAGTTTCTCCACTACCGAGCTGCAAGAAAGTGTTCCCATTTTGCGTGACGAATGCATACGTTGAGGGGCGCGACAATTCGCTTGAGTCCCAAAAATAGGCTGCTGGGAATGTGCCTAACCCAACCCCAAAAATTGAGGCGCTTCGCAACCGAAGTATATTCAGCGCATCCGTCCAATGGTCGGTACGTGTAACGATATCCTGCTTAATTGTCGCCAAGCGTGACTGGCTGTATTTCCCACTGAAAACAGGCCAGGCAATCGCTACTGTCACGCAGCCAATCAAGATCACGGCACCCACCCCAAGAAAACGTCTCGCACGATCGCGTAGTGCAAGATGCACGAAGCCAAATAATATTATCAGTGTCGTCAATATAAAGGCTGCCTGTCCGCCCCGCGAGAAGGTCACCATGACGCTATATGCACCTAAGCCATATAGTCCGGCCGCTAACACCGTGACGCCCATGTGTCGCTGCTGCCAGGCCCATAGTGCCACGAATGGCAATGCAGTCACCAAATATGCCTCTATATATGCACCGCCGATATGCATGCCGGGGAAAGAGCCCGTAATGCGATAGTCCGTTTCGAAATTGAATAGGCCGGAAAATGTCGCGCGCTCCCAAAGCACGTATAGCACTTCTGCCGCTAGTCCCAGTGTCATGCCGAATGCCAGCCGTCGTGCAGCTTTTGCCGGCTCATTCCATTCATACCCCAGCAACGGGATAAATGCCAAGGCGAAAAGCAGCCCTTTCGCAACGCGAAACGCATTGTAGGAACTGGTATAGCTCGCAAATGAATTGTGATCGAGTGCGCCTAAAGGCCATAAGCCAATACCCAAACTGATAACTGCGGACAAACCAAACAGCGCCAACAATAGCTTGGCCGGCTTGCGTAGCGCGAGTTGCGCGCGCGGACTAAGTCGCCAATAGCCAACACCTATAGTCACCAAGAGCAAGGTGTCGTACTCAGTCCAATACAAAGAGCCACTCCATGGCGTCAAATCCAGCAGCGGCAACAAGGCGAGAATCCACACCAGCCATAAGTCTGGCCGCCACCACAATAACGCCATATAGACCAAGAACATCGACAACACCCAGACTGTACCAAGCGGACTGACCGAAGCTGCCATTGTAGCCAAGCACAAAGCTGCCGTACCAATAAGCATCCATGACCAGTGGGGTCTACGAACTGTGGTGCTTGGTTTGCGCGCTGGTTGCATAAGGACTGTGGTTTGGCTTGGCGTCACCGTAAGTAGTATCTGCAGCAACTGATACGCCGCCAGTGCTGCTGCAGCAGCTATTAAGATATTGGTCGGATCCGAGTGTTGACCAGCAATAAAAAGCTTGCCCCCTTCAACTACACTGGCGAGCATACCCGCAGTGATCGCCGGCCATACGAGAGAACGTTTCGGCTTGCCTGATTGACCCGCCCAGTGCCAGAACCACATCCCCGCACCGATGGGTAAATAGAGTCCCGCCTGAAACAGGAGGCTCACCAGTGCCACCGCCTCAGAGGTATAGTAGTGATAGTAAAATGGTAAGAAATTCGTATTCCCAAGTCGCGCCATCCCTTCTGACATGCCGAGCCAACTACTTGAGAACCATTTGCTCAACCAGGCAAGCATGATAAGGTAGGGAAGTATGCCGAGCACCAACGTGCCGCGCGCAAACTGGCGCACTCTGAGCCAATCAACACTATTTGCTGACTGTGCCAGCCATACCCCTAGCATCATGCCTACCGCTCTTGAGCCAATCGAGGCGCCTTGACTGATGCCGGACGCAATGGTCAGTTGCAAACCTTCGATCAGTACTCCCAACAACATCCCAGCTGCTACCGCCAGCAAGAGTGGGAAATGTTGCATCTTCCCGAAGGCTAGTACACCCAATATACCCATGGGAGCAAACACTAGAATTTCTGGAATCAACTTCCACACGCACCCACCTCCGCAACTCGGTACAAATAACCACCCCACTTTGTCCGATGCTAAATGTGTTTGCCACTCCTCATAGGTCAGCAAAAAATCGTAAGGAAATAAACTCAATGCTGCATAAGCAAGTACATACACGACCAGAACAGCATAGTGCGCAATCTTGCCACCCTGCGATATCGCTCGCACCAAATGCGCGAGGCGCATGCCAAAAACAGGCCATAGCACTATGCCCAATGCAGTGCCGATAATCTCAGCAATAATATCGTTCAGCGAAACAGTACGGGGCGGGAAGAAAATCTGGGTGAACTCGATCGCTATGCTCAAACTGGTGCAGGCGAGCAGCACGAATAGCATTGCTACGATACGCCAAGCCAAGCTTGTTGAGTGCCACAGCACGCCTAGCCACACAAAAGCCAAAGGCACAAACAACAGAATGTTAGCCACCCAGTCTGCGCGGGAACCAATTCCCAAGTTCAGGTAACGTATATTTTTGAATGCCTTAACAGCTTCATGCCATGAATGATGCTGGAAATTCAAGGGCACGAGGCTACCGTAGATTACGAACAGCGTATATGCAATGGCAAGAACCAGTATGGAAAAACGAGTGGACGAAACACTGAGCGAGCCATTGTTCGACTTTTGCTGGAGATATTTCGGTGTTGAATGCAAATCAGGCATAAATGAAATTTTTATAGGGTAACCTTGTAATTTCAAGCTCTTTGAGCTTTTAAGCATAGCAGTTAGGATCGGCACTCACACTTGTGCACGCGTCTGCAAACATTATCCTGCGCTGCCGGCAGTTGAAATCGTGGTGGCCCCAATTTTCTAACATTCAGCGCAGTTGTAGCCACCCTGATGATAAAAGATGCTACGGGTTGATCCGATTGTAATTCGAAAGAAGACGGTATGGAACAGACAGCATCTTCCGATGTGACATGAGTCTGAGGGGTTATCATATTTCCACTAAGCAAGTCAAAAATTGAATTTCTGAATCGGTCATTATGCTAAGCATCGTAATCAATACGGATGTAGCAAGCTCGGTAGATACCGTATTTAACGTCCAGCATTTTTCAGGTGGTCGTGTTGATGCTGCTGTTGAGCTTTGAGAACAACAAAGCACAAATGTAGCAGCTTGCGCATTGCGGCACCGATGAAGGACTTCTTGGGCTTGCCTCGGGCGAGCAAGCGTTCATAAGCGGCTTTGACATGCGGGTTGGGCTAAATGAAATGAAGCCCAACATTACGGGGGGATGAGCACATACATTACCGGCGCGCCGATAAAGAGGGCGGCACATACTTCTTTACTGTGGATTGGGCTGAACAGCGTTCCGATGTATTGTTGCTGAATCTGGCAGCATCGGATGCGGGGTGAGAAAACAGACGACGGTGTATATGGTTATGGTAAGCGGTACGATGTTGGCCTTCATTTCATTTAGCCCAACCGGGCTACCGAGCTTGGGCGCACTCAATACTGAGTGCGCCCAGTGGTAAATCCACCGCCGGTTTCATCGGCTACCCATAAATCAAAACTTATATGACACCTTAAACCCCAGCTCTTTAGTGTTATTTTTTGGCTCATAACCGCTGATTGGGTGCGTTACCCCATTTACTACAACAAAACTATCAACCGTGTTTGATTGATCAATACTCCAATAGTAGAAGTATGGTCCGAGAGCCCAATTATTTTCTACATACATAGAAGATATGCGGTACCCATAGCCTTTATTTTGTTTATTTTTAATATCGTTATAGCCGGGAACATCAGATAATCTAGATATTTGTTTGCCATCCAAGAGATGGTCATATTCAACGGTTGTTTCCAATTTACTATGGCC
>JANMWF010000170.1:0-2842 GCA_031393845.1 Nitrosomonadales bacterium
GCAAATGAAATCTTTGGAAGAAGAGCTGGGAATCGAGATATTTGTGCGCAATGGCAAACGCCTTACCGCAATCACCGAACCAGGCAAGGCCGTGCTCGAAATTGCCCAGCGCATGCTTCATGATGTAGGCAATTTAAAACATGTGGGTCAGGAATTTCGCAGCCAGGATAGTGGCTCGCTTACCATCGCCACCACCCATACCCAGGCACGCTATGCCTTGCCGCCAGTGGTCAAGCAATTCATTGGACGTTATCCAAAAGTCAAACTCAGTCTGCATCAAGGCAGCCCCACCCAAATTGCGCAGCAGGTACTTAATGGGGAAGCAGACATCGCCATCGCCACTGAAAGTCTTATTATGTACGACGAGCTGACAACCTTGCCGTGCTATGAATGGCACCACTGCATCGTAGTGCCGATAGGTCACCCGCTATTGGCTGAAAAAAAACTGACACTGAAAAAAATTGCTCAATATCCCATTATTACTTACGACTTTGCATTTAGCGGACGCGGCAAGATCAACGCCGCCTTCAATGCACACAACATCACCCCTAACATCGTACTCACGGCTATTGATGCGGACGTAATTAAAACCTATGTCGAATTAGGCTTGGGTATCGGTATAGTCGCCCAAATGGCATTCATTCCAGAACGCGACAAACTCTTACGCATGATAGATACTGGCAATCTATTTCAATCCAGCACCACGCGCATTGCCATCCGCCGCAACGAATTTCTGCGCGGCTATACTTATCACTTCATCGAGCTATTTGCCCCTCACCTAACCCGC
Source organism: Nitrosomonadales bacterium (assembly GCA_031393845.1). Lineage (GTDB taxonomy): Bacteria > Pseudomonadota > Gammaproteobacteria > Burkholderiales > Gallionellaceae > Nitrotoga. The sequence goes on from JANMWF010000170.1 coordinate 788, forward strand.
GAGGTAGTGACTAAAGCCCTGCGCATTTGAAGACACCGCTACGATCAGAGAGATATTTCCACAACAAGCAGCTTCACAGCAGCCTCACCAGGCTTGTCCAACAAACGGTTTAGATTGTGGCTCGCTTCGCGATCACAATCTAACCTTACTCGTTGGGCATAGGTTAATCACAATTGAAGTAAATGACCTTGCCTTTTTTATAGTGGGGGCGCCCGCAATCATCGGTGGAATCATCTATCTGGCAGGTGGCGTGATCCCTTGGCTTATCTGTAACTGGTGCAATGCAATAGCCGATGCAGTCTTTCGAATTTTTGCATACCTTTCCTGCATCAGCGTATGGCAGAACACAATAAGCGTAACCATCACCCTCAAACCACTCGCCATGCTGTTTTTTGCAAAGAGCTTGTGAGTGGATGGTGTTGCCCTTCGTGCGCTCCCCCTGGTTGGAACATGACTGACCACTCCGGGCGCAAATTCAGCGTGTACGCTCAAGGCGACTGCCCACAGCAACATGAGCAAAAGTAATCGGCGCATTGTTAGTCCCAACGTTCGAAATCACCGGTGCGTCAGCGTCCGGTGCATTGATTTGTTATGCATTTTATTTATGAGCTATTGGTTTATCTGTAAACAAGTAATCTTTTAATTCTTTATCAAAACTAGGGTCTTGCCTTCTGATCCATTCAAGCACCATTGCCGCGTGCTCTTTTTCCTCGTCTCGATTATGTGCAAGAATCGCTTTTAATTCTTCATTTTTGCACGCATCAACTCTCTGATTGTACCAGTCTACTGCTTCAAGCTCTTCCATGAGTGATGTAATAGCTCTGTGCATGTCTCTAGTTTCATTAGTAAGTTCATCTATTGGTTCGTGATAGCCTTCATTAGACATTTTTATTTCCTCGATAAATTGTGCTGGGGTTGTGATGTATGACAAACATATACGACATCAATTGTCCAATACTCCACTTCATATGTCGTACAATCATAAATTATATTATCAATCTTATTGATTTAGTTGATAAAATAGTAAAATATAAAGAATGGACCGTGCAAATAACTACTGCATCATCGCCAGCAAGGAAGTTACCGGATCAGATGCGCGACTAGATTCGTTTTAAACACTATAGCTTAAGCTCGGTAGATACCGAAGTGATCTGTGAAGCGGTGGCTTCTTTGACTGTCATTTTAGTTTGGTAACCTTATCCAAGCGCATCCATTCACTTCAGTGGTGATAGAACGAGAGAATTACAATAACACTGTTCGGCTGAATTCATGAATGCCGTGACCATCGGTTGCCATTCGCAACACTGCTTCGATTTTTGCCAATTTTGGTGAGTTTCTTGAGCAAACCATGTTCGCTCCTTTTAAAAGCCAGCTAGCCTCTTGCCATATGACCAAATAAACAAAATTATTTACATCCTTGTCAAATATGTAAATATAATAAGTTCGGCTTTGTCGCACATTGACGTTTGACGCTGTTTGTTTGAGTGTGCGAGTACATCAATTTTATTTTAATTCAGAGATATTTATATGCCTTGTATTACATTGCCAGATGGCTCGCAACGCAGTTTCGCGCAGCCCGTTACCGTCGCCGAAGTTGCGCAGAGTATAGGCGCGGGATTGGCGCGTGCGGCGTTGGCCGGTAAGGTTGATGGGCATCTGGTCGATACCTCTCACCTTATTGTCTCTGATGCAGCATTGTCCATCATCACCGATAAGGACGGGGATGGGTTGGAGATTATTCGCCATTCCACTGCACATCTGCTGGCCTACGCGGTCAAGGAGTTATTTCCCGAGGCTCAAGTGACTATTGGCCCGGTGATTGAAAACGGGTTCTACTATGACTTCTCTTATGCACGTCCGTTTACGCCAGATGATTTGACGGCGCTTGAAAAACGCATGTCGGAATTAGCCAAGCGCGATATTCCGGTAACGCGCAAAGAGTTGCCGCGCGACGAAGCGGTGGCCTATTTCAAAAGTATAGGTGAGCATTACAAAGCGGAAATTATCGAATCCATTCCCGCCGAGCAGGGCGTGTCACTTTATACCGAGGGTGAT
>JANMWF010000233.1:0-3581 GCA_031393845.1 Nitrosomonadales bacterium
CATCCTGCGCATAAAAGCGCTCGGCCTCCACTGGCATGGGTGAAAAAAACGTCATCGCCAACCAATAAGCAAACTGCGGGTATTTACCATAAATCTTGATACGATAAGTGCGGTCGTCCACTGTCTGCACACCTTCCAGCGGATAGTCGTGGAGATCAAGGAAAGTATTGGGGCTCTTTTTTTTAGCTTGCTGCAAAGTTGCGATGTAATCTTTAAGGCCGACGATGTAATCCACCATAAGTCCTGCAATTGGCGAATGGATGGTCGGATGAGCTAGCCGCTTGATCTGATAAACATAATCCGCCGCTTTCACTTCACGCGACCCGCTATGCGGAAAATCATTCAGTGAATGAATATTACGTAAATCATTGCCTGTAAGAGCATGATATTTCAACTGACCTTTGGCGTCGCGTGCAAAAGCCGGATGCGGCTGGTAATTCAAACCGTTACGCAAGTGAATTTCGTAAACACTGAATGCCACCTTTTCGGCAGGCGCATCATCTGGTAATGGCTGGCTATTTTTGTCCAGATAACTCACTGTCGGCATTTCACTGGCTGCTTGCGGCACCAACGTGTATGGACGCTTCAGGAAATGATATTGCAGTGGCGGTTGATATATCTGCGCGAGGAAAATATATTCATTCTCGCTATATGCTGACGCCGGATCAAGATGCTTAGGCCGTTCGGTAAAAGCAGAATAATAAATTGACTTGCCCTTGTCGCTGACCGGGTAAGGATTATTCCACAAACCGCCGTCACAGGCCGCAATCATTAGAAGCAGCGGTAAGTAATATAAGTATTTCATGGCACGAGAGTTTATCCGAAATACCGCTATTCGTGGTAAAGTTGCAATTACTTTTAAACTTACGAATGGGCAGCAAGATGAATTCGAGTTGGCAAGATTACTTACGGGAACAAGGTGCAGAAATACAAGATGGCATAGTGCGGTATTTCGGCGCCGGACAAGGCGAACTCGCTGCCGCACGAGACGGCATGGTACTGTGCTATTTAAGCCAGCTTGGCGTACTCAAGGTTTCTGGCGAGGATGCTGAAACCTTTCTGCAAAACCTGCTTAGCAGCGATGTGCGTGAAGTCACTCCATGGCATGCCCAATTCAGCAGCCTGAACAGTCCGAAAGGACGAATGCTGGCAAGCTTCCTTATCTGGCGTAAAGGAGTGCTTGATGACACAGACAAGGCTTTTTTTCTGCAACTGCCGCTTAGTTTGTGCGCTGACATCCAGCAACGTCTATCCAAATACATCCTGCGCTCCAAAGTAAAAATTGAGGACGTGAGCGATCAACAGATCAGTTTTGGTTGGGCTGGGGAAGGTTCGGAAGAACAGCTGCGGGAATACTTGGGCTCGGTTCCGGTAGAACCTTGGGGAGCAGAAGAAGTAGGCAATCGCGTATCGGAACACAATGATACTGGCGTCATTCGTCTCGGTGAGCAGCGCTTTCAAATCAACACAACAATCGAACACGCACCCGCCCTATGGCAAAAACTCATCGTCGCCGGGCGTCCGGTTGGATCACCCTGCTGGGACTGGCTCACCATCCATGATGGTATTCCAGTGATTCTGCCGGCTACCCAAGAGCAGTTCGTGCCACAAATGGCCAACATGGAACTGATCGGCGCCGTGAACTTCAAGAAGGGATGCTACCCCGGCCAGGAAATTGTGGCGCGCATGCAATATCTCGGCAAACTCAAGCGACGCATGTATCTTGCGCATATCGAAAGCGATGTCCCACCGCAAGCGGGTGACGAGCTCTACAGCGCAGACATGGAAGGACAAGCCAGCGGCATGGTAGTCAACGCATCATCCGCTCCGGACGGCGGTTACGACATGCTGGTGGTGGTACAGATTAGCAGCCAAAAAGACCAAGCTGTGCACTGGAAATCTTTACAAGGCGCGGCGCTTCGATTCATGAGATTGCCTTATCCGATCTATTAGCCTGAGTTTTGCATAAAAAGGGGGCGTAACAAAGTAGCCATTTTTGATAATACGTTTTCAATAAAAACAAGTTCGTAAAAAATAACTGCTTGCACTCGCCCTGCTGCCAATTCTGCGCCAGAACAACTCAGATTTCCTCCCGTTGTCGGCTAAATAATCCGTGCCGATTTCATGGTCAGAGGATGTCCTCAGACTTAGACGCATTACTGCTTTCCGTCGTGAAGAGAATCCCATGCAATGAGAAACGATGATGATTTCATGCGCGTCGCTCTGGCGCTGGCGAGGCAAGCTGAACTATTTGGAGAGGTTCCGGTGGGCGCCATCGTGGTTAAAAATGGCACTATCATAGGGCGTGGAAGCAATGCGCCGATCAGCCGCCACGATCCTTCCGCTCATGCGGAGTTGCTGGCCCTGCGTGAAGCGGCACAACATCTGGGCAATTACCGACTGATTGGCTGTGAACTATTCGTTACACTGGAACCTTGCGTAATGTGTGTAGGCGCCATGTTCCATGCACGCATTGCACGTGTGGTGTTTGGTGCAAGTGATTTCAAGACCGGTGCGTGCGGCAGCGTGCTTAATCTGCTTGCTGAACTGCGCTTAAACCATCATGCTGAAATGACTGCCGGGGTACTTGCTGAAGAATGCGGGCAAATGTTAAGTGATTTTTTTGCCGCGCGTCGCGCGCAACAACAAAAAAAATCTAAGGATATATTATAAAAATCAACATTCATATCGCCACGCAAACACTTGAGTTACTCGACGATGCAGGCATGCTATTGCATTGTTATTCGGTTTCTACAGCTACTAATGGAGTGGGTGAACAATCCGGCAGCTACTGCACACCGCGTGGCAAGCACAGCATTCGTGCCAAAATCGGCGCAAACCAGCCGCTCAACACCGTGTTTGTCAGACGTCGGCCCACCGACGAAATTTATACGCCTGAACTGGGGGCGCAGTATCCGGGCCGTGATTGGATACTGACGCGCATATTGTGGCTATCTGGCAAGGAAGTCGGTTTCAACCGTTTAGGCACCTGCGACACCATGCGCCGTTATATTTATATTCACGGCACCCCGGATAGCACTAAACTCAGCCAACCCGGCTCCAAGGGCTGTGTACGCATGCGCAACGCCGACCTTGTGGAGCTGTTCGACCTCGTCCCGGTGTATACCGAAGTTTGTATTGTTATGTGATCTGCAGTGACTATCCTGTTTTTTGATAGGCGGGAATTTTATAAGCAATTTTTTTAGCGTGCATCTGCTTTTTTGGCATATCGGACAACTGGATATACAACTTGCAAAATGATGATCAAACCCGCTGTGCAAACTCCTCGAAGCCCTGGGCTGGCAGTGGTCGGCTGAAGAAATAGCCTTGGTAGGCATGGCAGCCTATACTGGCTAAAAAGTCGCGCTGCAGCCTGGTTTCAACTCCCTCAGCGATCACCCCTATTCCGAGGTTCTGAGCCAACGTTACGATGGCCCGGGCGATGGCAGCGTCATTGCGGTCGTTGAGCACGTCGCGAACAAACAGCTTGTCGAACTTCAACAGGATCATCGGCAGACGCCTCAAATAGGAAAGCGAGGAATAAACGGAGCCGAAATCGACCAGCGAAAAACCTAAACAAC
>JANMWF010000236.1:0-4500 GCA_031393845.1 Nitrosomonadales bacterium
ACGGTTTCGGTTGGTATTGGCCAGGGCTACAATCTGGTTACCCCGCTGCAATTGGCTTACGCCACTGCGATACTGGCAAACGATGGAGTGGCCTACCGCCCGCATCTGTTGAAGGTGGTGCAAAGCTCGCGCACTAGCGAAAAACGCGTATTGGGGATGAATCTGGAATCTAATCTCAACCTCAATGCGGAGCATCTCGCACTGGTGAAAAGCGCTATGGTGGCGGTGACGCAACCAGGAGGAACGGCCGCAATGGCGGGCGCAGGTGCACCCTATGTTTTTGCCGGTAAAACCGGCACGGCGCAGGTAATCGGCATGAAACAGGGTGAGAAGTACATCGAGAGCAAGATACAGGAGCGCCATCGCGACCACGCCTGGTTCATGACCTTTGCGCCTTACGATCATCCCAAGATCGCGTTGGCAGTGCTTGTTGAGAATGGCGGACATGGCAGCTCCACTGCTGCGCCGATTGCGCGTAAGGTGTTGGACTACTTCCTGCTTGGTAAGCTGCCTCAGCCCTTGCTTTCAGTGGATGAGGCAGAAGGGGCCGAAAATGACTAGGCGGCATCTGTGGCAACGCTTCATCGCGCACCTCGACCCCGTTCTGCTGGCTTCGCTTGGACTGCTTCTGTTGGTTAGCTTGGTAGCGCTATATAGCGCCAGCGGCGGCAACTGGTTCCGTGTGTTGGCGCAGATGACGAATATACTGGTGGCGTGCGCCGTACTATGGATTGTGGCCAACATGCCGCTTCATTATCTGATGCGGGCCGCCGTGCCAGTCTATCTGCTAGGCATGGTGCTGCTGATCGCCGTGGCGCTTTTCGGTGAAATCTCACACGGGGCGCGGCGCTGGCTAAACATCGGGGTGACGACCATTCAGCCTTCCGAGCTAATGAGGGTAGCCGTGCCGTTGATGATGGCTTGGTATTTTGAAAAGCACGAAGCCATGTTGACCTTAAAAAATTATTTCGTCGCAACCTTGCTGTTGTTGCTGCCGGTGGCGTTAATTGCGCGCCAGCCAGATTTGGGTACAGCCATTCTGATCGCCGCTAGCGGATTTTATGTGCTATTCCTTGCCGGCATATCTTGGCGTGTCATGCTTACTTTCTTGGTAATTTTAATGGCAAGTATGCCACTTGCGTGGTCTACGCTGCACGACTATCAGCGCCACCGCATTATGATGTTATTTGATCCGTCGCAGGATGCACTGGGCAGTGGCTATCACACTATCCAGGCCATCATTGCGGTGGGTTCCGGCGGGATGTTTGGCAAGGGGTATCTCAATGGCACTCAGACTCATCTCGACTTTCTGCCGGAGCGCACCACCGACTTCATTTTTGCTGTGTATTCGGAAGAATTCGGTTTGCTCGGTAATATTGTGTTATTAAGCTTGTACTTGTTTGTTATTGCGCGTGGTTTCGTCATTACCGCCAATGCCTCAACTTACTTTACACGCCTTATGGCCGGCAGTATTACACTCACTTTCTTCACCTATGCCTTCGTCAATATGGGCATGGTGAGCGGCATTTTGCCAGTTGTGGGCGTACCGTTACCGCTCATTAGTTACGGCGGCACGTCCATGGTCATTTTATTGCTTGGTTTTGGTATGCTGATGAGTATTCATACTCATAAAAAATTGGTGCAAACTTGACGAACCACGTTTGTGGTTAAAGCATAGCGACCTAATGGTTTGATTGGCTTTGAACCCGATCATTTATTGGAAGCAACGGTTTTTTCGGATGTGAAAACAGGCAATTATATGTATCATGAGAGTGATTGTTGTTTGTTAACAGGAGTGTCATCATTTTGTAACAATGAGAATTTAATATGATGAAAATGCTATGTGATAATGACCCGAGTAAAGAGGTGAAGATAAAAATATTAAAAAACTGCGCTTCTCAAGCGCTATGATTGAACTTGTCAAGCTTGCTCTGCAGAGACCATACACTTTTATTGTATTAGCGCTGCTAATCATCTTGTTCGGCCCACTAGCGGTGCTGAAATCCCCTACCGATATTTTCCCCGATATCAAAATCCCCGTGATTGGCGCAGTGTGGTCATATACGGGGTTGCCGCCGGACGATATGGCCGGACGCGTGATATATAGGTATGAACGAGCGCTTAGCTCGACTGTAAATGACATCGATCATATTGAGTCCCAATCGTTACCCGGCTACGGCATCGTCAAAATATTTTTTCAGCCAAATGTCGATATTAGAACGGCTACGGCTCAGGTTACGTCTATCTCTCAAACAGTTTTAAAGCAGATGCCTCCCGGCATAACGCCACCGCTAATTTTGAATTACAACGCTTCGACGGTGCCGATTCTACAACTGGCACTATCAAGTCCATCAGTACCTGAGCAAAAACTATACGATTTGGCCCAGAATTTTATTCGGCCACAGCTGGCATCGGTTCCTGGCACGACTATTCCTTCACCTTATGGCGGCAAATCTCGGCAAATTCAAATTGAATTGGATCAAAAGGCGATGCAGTCGAAGCGGATATCCGCTCAGGATGTGCAAAATGCGCTGGCATCGCAGACTCAAATTATTCCAGTTGGGACACAGAAAATCGGTAGCTATGAATACAGTATCAGATTAAATAATAGCCCGGATGCAATTGAAGAAATTAACAGTTTTCCCATCAAGGTTGTTGGCGACAGTGTAATAACCTTCAGGGATATTGCGAGTGTTCGAGATGGAAACCCGCCGCAGACCAATATAGTGCGTGTGGATGGTGAACGTGCCGTACTGATGACCATTTTAAAAAATGGAGCTGCCTCGACATTGGATATTGTAGCTAGAGTGCGGCAGCTATTGCCAAAGCTGTCTGAGAGTATCCCGTCAACGGTACGGCTTGAAGGCGTTGGAGATCAATCCGTGTTTGTAAAAGCTGCAATTGTTGGTGTTGCGGAAGAAGGGGTGATTGCCGCAGCGTTAACCAGTTTGATGATTTTGCTTTTTCTGGGGAGTTGGCGTTCTACTGTAATTATTGCTATCTCGATTCCGCTTGCAATCTTGAGTTCTATTGTAGGGCTATCAATTGTAGGAGAAACGCTCAATATTATGACACTGGGTGGGCTGGCATTGGCGGTTGGGATATTGGTGGATGATGCGACGGTTACTATTGAGAACATTAACTGGCATTTGGAGCACGGAAAAGATGTAAAAACCGCCATCATGGATGGCGCTCACCAAATTGTAACGCCGGCCTTTGTCTCCCTGTTATGTATTTGCATTGTGTTTGTCCCAATGTTTTTCCTGGAAGGGGTGGCGCATTACTTGTTTGTTCCCATGGCGGAAGCAGTCATGTTTGCGATGATCGCCTCATTTTTGTTATCCAGGACTTTGGTTCCAACATTGGCGATGTATTTACTGAAACCTCATGCATTGGGAATCGGTCATTCTTTTAATGTTACTCAGGCAGTGTCGTACTCTAAAAATCCTCTTGTTAGATTTCAAGAGTGGTTTAATCGCGGATTTAATGAAATTCGGGACAAATACTATGGGATGCTGGTCGCATTTATGTCCCATAGAAATAAATTCGTCGCTGGATTTTTATTTGCGGTGGCCATTTCTTTTGCCTTGATTCCGTGGTTAGGGCGAGATTTCTTCCCCTTGGTGGATGCAGGACAAATAAAAATTCATATCCGTGCGCCCGTTGGAACAAGGGTTGAAGAAACGGCAAGGTTGTTTGATCGGATTGAATCAGATATTCGCCGGGCTATTCCGGCAAATGAGCTGGCAAGCGTTATTGATAATATTGGCCTTACCGTAAGCGGGATTAACCTTGTGTACAACAACACGGGAACGATAGGCCCGCAAGACGGGGATATTTTGATAGCCCTTCACAAGGGACATGCGCCAACCGATAGTTATGTGCGCCGCTTACGTGAATTTCTGCCGCAACAGTATCCAGGATCGACATTTTCTTTCTTACCTGCGGATATCATTAGTCAAATTTTGAATTTTGGTGCGCCAGCGCCAATTGATGTCCAGATTATGGGCCCGAATAATGAGGAAAATTTTAAATATGCACAAATCCTTCAGCGTGATATCGCCAAAATTTCTGGAGTCGCAGATCTAAGAATTCAGCAAGCTTATAACTATCCTCAGTTTTTAGTCGATGTGGATCGCATTCGGGCAAAGAAAGTGGGTATTACCGAACGTGATGTCACAAACAGTCTGGTCGTTACCTTGGCAGGTAGCGGGCAGGTGTCTCCGGCATATTGGCTTAATAAATCGAACGGTGTTGCATACTCAATCGTAGCCCAAACCCCGAACTATAGAATTCAAAATTTATCGGATCTTGAAAACATACCGGTTGTGGGGAGCGAAGCACGCGACCCCCAAATTCTGGGAGGGCTCGCGACCATTACCCGAACCAAAACGGCTGCGGTGGCGTCTCATTATGCAGTGCAACCAGTCATCGATATTTTTGCGACACCCGACAGGAGAGATTTGGGCGCAATTGCAAGTGATATTGAGAAGGTGCTGC
>JANMWF010000289.1:0-3149 GCA_031393845.1 Nitrosomonadales bacterium
TTTGTTGAGGCTGATATTCGTGATCGACAAGCGATGCAGGCACTTTTTGCACGGCATCATTTTGATGCGGTAATTCATTTTGCTGGTTTGAAAGCGGTAAGCGAATCCGTGGCACAACCGTTACGCTACTATGACAATAACGTCTATGGCAGCTTGGTGTTATTTGAGATGATGACTGAGGCGCGGGTAAAAACGCTTGTTTTTTCTTCGTCTGCTACAGTTTATGGTAATCCTGCTACCGTTCCAATTCTGGAGAATTTTCCGCTTGGTGCGACTAATCCATATGGTAGAAGCAAGCTGATGGTCGAAGAGGTACTCCGTGATCTTGCTATAGCTGATCCTTCATGGCGAATTGCGTTGCTGCGTTATTTTAATCCTGTAGGCGCGCATGAAAGTGGTTTGATTGGCGAGGATCCCACTGATATTCCGAATAACCTGCTTCCTTACATTGCTCAAGTGGCACAAGGTCAGCGTGAGGTGCTGTCGATTTATGGTGATGACTATCCAACCATTGATGGCACTGGTATGAGAGATTATATTCATGTTGTTGATCTTGCTATTGGTCATGTCAAAACTCTTGAAAAGCTGGCTGATCAGACTGGCGTGGTCACCTATAATTTGGGCACGGGGCGGAGTAATAGTGTTTTGGAAATGGTGCGCGCCTTCGAGCAAGCCAGTGGGCGGAACATACCCTATAAAGTAGTGGGGCGTCGTCCAGGTGATATCGCAACATGCTACGCAGACACTACGCTGGCAGAGCGCGATCTGGGTTGGAAAGCTGAGCGAAGTATAGAGCAGATGTGCGTTGACTCTTGGAGATGGCAGTCTTTAGAAGTGTCCTTTAATTAATCTTGATAAATCTTAAAGTTACCATGTCGATTTTGGTATTCTTGCTGAATTGGACACCTCCGTTTTAAGGTAACAAAATATGGGTGTCCATTTGCTCTGTTTACATCAGTATTGCGGGCCGAATAGGTAACAGATTACCTAGCGACTTGTTTTTCGCGGATCTCATCCAGTGTTTTGCAATCTATACACAACGTAGCGGTTGGTCGCGCTTCCAAGCGATTAAGTCCAATTTCTACGCCGCACTTTTCACAATATCCATAATCACCGCTGCTTATTTTGGCCAACATTTCGTTAATTTTTTTGATCAGCTTGCTCTCACGGTCACGATTACGCAGTTCTAAAGTCATGTCTGATTCTTGACTTGCGCGATCATTTGGGTCGGCAAATACAGTGGCATCATCCTGCATGGAGTGCACCGTACGATCAATGTCTTCACCCAGTCCATGCTTGATGTTATTCAGAATACTGCGGAAATGATCCAGTTGCTTAGGGTTCATATAAGTTTCCCCCTTCTTGGTTTTGTAAGGGGTAACGGATTTTTTGGGTTGTACCGACATTGAATATCTCCAGAAACATACAAACGAAATTTAAAAAACTGCGCTTTAATACCAGAAATGCAGCGCTACCGCAACTAAATTCAAAGTTAAATATGGCACTTACAAGACGAAAACCCCCTGCTTCTTAAGCATGGACAGCAATAGAATAAGGGGCAGTCCGATTAGAGCGGTAGGGTCATCACCTTCCATCCGACTGATAAGTGCGATGCCCAAACCTTCTGATTTTGCGCTGCCCGCGCAGTGATAAGGCTGCTCCTTACGTAAATAGGATTCGATCTCGTCATCGCTGAAATTTCGAAAACTGACGCAATTTTTCGCCATTTCGGTTTGTATTTCGTCATCACGCGCATTTAACAGGGTCAGTGCAGTATAAAAAATTACGCTGTGCCCACGCATAGCGCTCAATTGGCGCACAGCATTTTCATGAGTGAGAGGTTTGCCCAGCTGTTGCTCACCCAATAATGCGACCTGATCTGAGCCTATAATTAGAGCGTCTGGATAATGGATGGCCACTGCACGCGCTTTTTCACGGGAAAGCCGCCATGCGACTTGTTTAGCGCTTTCACCAGGCAGAGAAGTTTCGTTTACGTCTGGAGCAGCAATTTGAAATGGGATTTTAAGGCGTCCCAAAAGCTCACTGCGGTAAATCGAAGTAGAAGCGAGAATAAGCGGCTGATAATTCAATAAACTTCCCTTGGTAGGCCCCTCTAAAAACTGAGAAAAATTCTTGCACAAATTCCACTATAACCCGCGCAGCATGTTATCACTAACTGGTAGAGCGTTGCACGGAGTATCTGCCTTGTGTTTGACAGAAGACATTAGATTTTTGTAGCCGAAAGGTTTTTGAAGGGTTTGGTCAAAGTAAAGATTAGCGGGAAATGGGAGTGAATGCACATCCTGTCGCGAGCCTGTGGTGAAGAATAGGTATTTTGTCAGAAATATTCGCACCAAATAGTTGGCGATTTTAGGAAAAAAAATAGAGTCACGAAAATCGCACCTCTATTATTTTTATACGCCCACTAGCTAAAGACAAGCAGAAAAGCGTACGTTACACAAAACTTACATCATAACTAGAAGTTCATTGCTCCATACACCCAGAATTTACTAGTATCAAAACAGGTCGAGCAGTTAACGTGATCGACAGCATTGTCTGCCCTAAAGCGTGAATACCTGGAACCTACGGAATAGGTTTTGTTGATCTGTTTAGTCGCAATCAAATCCCACTCTGTTCCATATTTGTTACCGCCTTGGTCTGCTCTAAAATCATGATAGTCAGCTCCGACAACAATACCCGCTACTGTGGTCCTTGCATTTGCGTAAATATCTCTCAGACCATTTTTTGGAGTAACCAAGAACACATCAGCCCATCCATTAAATGCAAATAATGTAGCCAAAGGTGTCGAGAGCGATTGTATTCCGTTGCCGCTCAGCAATTCGTAACCCAATTTGAATTGGGCAACCTTAACATCTACGCCGCCTTCCAGCAGGGTATAGTGAGCAGTGAAGTTAATCGGATTATCTTTATAATTGGACTGTCTCGCATACTCTGCTGTATATAGGAGTTTGTAGTCACCCATTGGAGCATCGCCTTTCATTCTACCACCAACTGTTTTCGTTGAGTTTTTCAGGCCAAAAGCTAGTGCAGAGGGATCGTAATCCAGGAAATAACCATAACCAACCAATTCAGCAAAGCCCAATCCCTTGTAGTTTGCGTTAAGGAGGGTAGATCTCATGTGATGATTG
>JANMWF010000019.1:0-4193 GCA_031393845.1 Nitrosomonadales bacterium
CCTTCCGGGGCGCAAGTGCCCCTGGGCGAATTGGCGCATTTGCACTTCAGTGAAGGGGCTTCGGAAATTAAAAGCGAAAATGCGCGTTTAACCGCCTATGTATATATCGACATCACCGGGCGCGATCTCGGCGGTTATGTGAACGAAGCCAAGCACACACTGGAAAAGTCGGTGACATTGCCGCCCGGTTATGCCATTGCCTGGTCGGGACAGTACGTAAATTTGCAACATGCCAAAGAACGCATGCAGTGGGTCATCCCGCTGACGCTGATACTCGCGGTCTTGTTGCTATATATGCACTTCCGCCATTTTGGCAAAGTGCTGCTGGTGTTGCTGTGCCTGCCATTCTCCCTGATTGGCGGATTCTGGCTGGTATACGCGCTGGGATATAACTTATCGGTGGCAGTAGCGGTGGGCTTCATTGCGCTGGCTGGCGTAGCCGCCGAATTTGGCGTAGTCATGCTGCTGTATCTTGACAATGCCATCGAAGACTTACGCCGTGCCGGACGCTTGAACAACCGTCATGATTTGCACCAAGCCATCATTCAGGGAGCACTGCTGCGCATCCGCCCAAAAATGATGACCGTCTCGGTAATCGTGGCGGGCTTGTTACCGGTGATGTTCAGCCAAGGTGCCGGGGCAGAGGTCATGAAACGCATTGCCGCGCCATTAGTAGGCGGCATGCTAACGGCACCGCTGCTGTCGCTAATCGTGATCCCCGTGCTTTACTCGTGGTGGCAAGGGCGGGATATGGCGAAGGACTGATGGAGGGTTGCCGCTATGAATTTTTTATCGCGTCAGTGTCAACAACGCTACACCTGGCCCCGCGTCACGCTGGTCCGTAATTTGTTTTGCCAACACTCGTTAGCTCCGAATTGATTTTCAAGCAAGATAATAAACTTTTACTCAATGCAATGATTTATATTGTTTTTATTGGAATACAGAGTTTGTTATCTTTAGATGATGATAATAAATTTTATTCATATAGCTAATTTTTAAGTGTTTTTTCTAATTCTCCGATTTATTATCAGTTGGTGTTGAAAATAAATCCCCCGGCTTATCTGCCAAGGTAGATTTGGCGTAAGCCATGTTGCGCTTGGCACGGTCGGCAAGGGCTACGAGCACACCTTGTTCCAACCATGTTTTAAGCATACGAGAAGCCTTAAGCGTGTCCACTTGAGCAATCCGGCACAAGTCGCTATTGGCAATCTGACCTTTACGGTCAATCCAGTCGCTGACTTCATCCCACACGCTCGGGCGTTCCAAATTCAGTAGCGTGACCGTCACGCTCTCAACGGCTGTCGCGGTATTCTGCGCGTACTGCGGCGGGTAGAGGTGTGCAGCCGCCATTTCGGCGAACATCATACGCACTCCCTCACCCGCATCAATGTTGGGCGGCAATGGAAACTCCCGCAATGCAGAGGCAATCAAAGGATTGCGTGCTTTTGAGCCAGCCGACGCAATGTTGGCAAGCGTGATTGCACCCGGAAATATGCCCGGACTTTCCACTTCGATGCGGTTATCAAAAATACGGATGAAAATGTCGCGGTTCAGACGATAGTCGCGATGAATCACCGCATTCACAATCGCCTCCTTCATCACCCGATCAGGATAAACATGTCGTGTTTTAAAACCGCTGCTGGAAAGGGTAACCCCCTGCGCCAATTCATCCCGCACCGCCCGCACGGCTTCGTCGATCTGATCTATCAGTGGCCCGCGTATTGTTTTTGGCTGTTTGCGCAAATTGGGTGTTGGCCCGGCTTTCACCGCATTCCCGTCATACACCATCAGACGAATATCGGCACGCGTTCCATGCGCCGCCAACAAGCTGCCCGGTTCTTCGGCGAATAACAACACCGCCGCACGGCGCGGCAATATTTTGCCGCCCACTTTTTCCGCCAATCCGATACGAAAAAGCTGTTCGGCCTGCGCACCACTTCTCAAACCGCGTGCCGCCACAAAGCGTGCCCATGCATCAGTCGCCAACAGTTCCAACTCAATCGGCAACGGTTCGCTTTCTGCACTCCTCACGCCGCGCCGATAGGAAAGTTCGGTGATTTCAGCGGCGGTCATTTGGCGGTTGCCCGCTTCCAGTCGCGTCCATGTGCCGTCATTTACAATCGAATGTACCTTGTCGCTCTTCAGCACCTGCGCCAGTAGCAAATGCCCGGCAGCACCATCGCGCAAAGTGCAGGGAACTCGCACAAAACGGATGGTTTCCATCGGCGGATGGAACTCCGTGCGCACCTTGCGTTGCAATTCGTCCACCGCTTCGGGGTTTTCCTGAACACCGTAGAAGCGAGCCGTATCCGAGGATTTTTTCGGGTCTTCCACACCCAGTGCCAGTGCGCCGCCATCGGTATTGGCAAAGGCGCACACTGTTTCCAATGCCTTGCCCACCATCTTGCCGGAGACGCGCTTAAATTCCAGCGTGCGGCTTTCAGGCAGGGCAAGCATCTTGGTGATGAGGTTTGCGGCTTGAACGGGGTCGAGTTCAATCATTTTATCAACCTCCTTTCTACATCGCGGTAAGCGTTGACTGCCGCCATTTTAAGCGCCTTGGTTTCATCTTGTGGCGGGAGCTGCATACCTACCATCACCCGGCAAATTTGGCCACTTTCTGAATTCCAATCTGCAATCAGATCATCTATCGCCTGCCAGCCGCGCAGGTTTAAATAACCCACACAAAAATCTGCGCGTTGCGAAGTCGCAAGCATTGAACGCAACGCGTCCAGAAGTTTTTGCGAGATGTTGTCAAAAATGCGTGGCATGGTGGGATGAAATTATTTGATCGATTGTTATTTCGAGCGATTGTATCGCAATGGACATTATTGATTATGGATAAGCTGCCATCAATTTGGTATGCAAAATGTTGTCGAAGCACTTTGATGTTGCAACACAAGCAGCGAAAAATAAAAAATCATCAATCACTTGTAATGAATTTATTGAAAGAGAGACATCCGCATGACAAGTTTCGCCAAAAGCTCATAACAAACGTAGTAACTTGCCTGCAATCCTCCGATTCCAGGCAAGTAATCCGACGGCCATTCGAGGTCACCATTTAAAATTCCGGTAGGGGCCGCAATCACCGGCAACCCCGACTTAGCGAATTCCGCTTTTGCTCGTGGCATGTCAAAGCTGTGCGTGACGAGCACGACTTGCCGAATGTTCTCTTTTGCCAGTATCGCAGCAGAGAATTCCGCATTCTCGCGCGTGTTTCGTGATTTATCTTCGCTCCAGCGAACTTTGATTCCGAACTCGTTTTCCAGCGCTTCTCGCATCAACTTTGCTTCCGTTTCACCCCCCAGTACCGATCCACCGGCAACGAACACCGGCAACCCGGTATTCTTCGCGACCCGCGCGCCGTAGCGCACGCGTTCGAGGGTCAGCCGCCCCAATGTATCTCCACCGTACTCCCGCGCATTGCGGCGAGTTCCGCCACCGAGGATCACGATGGCTTGGGCGCGACGTGCTTCATTGAGGTCGAGCGGAGGCGATGTGTCGAGAAAATGCATCAGTTGATACGAGGCAAAGGGGGTAGACAGTGCAAGCAGGTAGACCGTCGCAATGATTGCAATCGCTCTGCCCGTGCGCGGAAATCTATGTAGCAGAAACAGGCCCACGAGAGTGATTAATAGCAACCCTGTAGGGGGCAGAATAATCGTCTTGGCGATTGCCTTGAGCAGAAAAATATCGGGCATGGCTTATATGGATAATTATGTGATTGAGATAAATTGTGAAAAGGGTTGCGGGGCGGCGGGTTCTTCTTCGCCCCAGACGCGGGCGAGGGTGGCCTGGATTTTTTTCTCGAAGCGGGCGATCAGCTCGCGGTTGGCGGCGACCAGCGCCTGCTCAGCTTCGATCTCGGCGACGATGGCTTGCTGCGTGGCGAGAGGTGGGAGAGGGATTTGGTAACCTTCAACAACTGCTCTCGGAACACGTTGAAGCCCCCCTGTTCCAGTCATTTTGGCTATGGCAGTCTCACGAAATGCATGGGTTGTAACGGCAATATAAATCCATTCAGGCAAGATGCGCCCATCAGAGCGCAGGACATAAAATTCGCTGGAACCAAAGCCAATTCCATTAACGAGATTCCGCGCAATCCCAGCTTTCCCATTTTCAAAACAGGGTGTCACTTTGGCAAGTAAGACATCATCATTTTTGAAATAGGTGTAGCTGCTTGTTACTTCGGC
>JANMWF010000039.1:0-7906 GCA_031393845.1 Nitrosomonadales bacterium
GACAAGTTTGTCAGCTATTCTGATCGTTTCCTCAATTCGTGCGATGATCGTGAAAAATTCTTCGAATTAAACAAGAATTCTTATCTGCGAACACAGGCATTAAGTATTCATATTCCTAATGGAACAAAATTTTACAAAACAAGCTCAAAGCAATCGAAGCCGTGTTAATTCATAATTCATTCGGACTGAAATAATATTGATACTGGAAGAAAAAATAACATGAAACCGCGTCAGAAAAAAATTGTATATATAATTCTTGCCCTCGTTGCTTTAGGTACCGTTATAGGTTTAGTGTTATATGCTCTAACAAATAATATCAGCTTATACTTTACCCCGACCCAAGTGTTTAACAAAGAAGCGCCGCAGGGGCGCGGCTTCCGTATGGGTGGATTAGTGGTTGTAGACAGTGTCAAGCGTCAGAGCGATGGTTTGACAGTGCATTTCAGCATAACCGATACCGCCAAGAGTATGCCGGTTGTGTACAAAGGTTTCTTGCCCGATCTTTTCAAAGAAGGGAAAGGGGTGGTGGTACATGGCAAGCTTGAGGCTGGAAATGTGTTCCGTGCGGATGAGGTGTTGGCCAAGCATGATGAAAACTACATAGCCCCGGAAGCCGCATATGCTATGAAGCAGGCCGCTAAAGGACAGCCTGCAGTGAATGCCGCGTCATCCATTAGCGCACCTACTGCAAAATAGTCCGGTCGGTCCACGGTAGACATTACTGCTCGGGGCTTACAGGGGGAAAGTCCGGCAGGCGTGCTAGACGCCTCCTAATTAATGATACTATTGCAAACTTATTTTTTTACTGAGGTTTGATTATGCATAAAATTAAAGCATTATTATTTTCTGGCATGTTTCTTATACCGATGATGTTGCCAACTCAGAACGCATTTTCTGCCGCCGATAATGTGACGACTGCCGTTACAAAACTCATTAAAATAGATCTCAAAGTCGGCGATGGCAAAGAAGCCTTAGTCGGTAAAACAGTCGACGTGCATTACACAGGCTGGCTTTACAATGCGGCCATGCCAAGTAACAAAGGTGCAAAATTTGATAGTTCTCGCGATCGAGGTGCACACTTTTCTTTTCCATTAGGCGAAGGGCGTGTAATTAAAGGCTGGGATCAAGGAGTCGCTGGTATGAAAGTCGGCGGTCAACGCACGCTCGTTATTCCGGCTGACTTGGGTTATGGCGCAAGAGGTGCAGGAAGTGCTATTCCGCCAAATGCAGCATTGATTTTTGATGTTGAATTGTTCGGCGTGCACTAAGACATAAGTACCCTAGTGTCCAGTCGGACTCCTCTCGTAATCCATTGATTAAATTGATGCACCTATTATTTATGGAAGTGCATTTATCTATAAAAAAACAATATATTATGTATATACAAAGTTCGAGGTCAGATAGTCTGCTAGATGGTCGATTCAATTTCCGCATTGCCGAACACCATGATTAAGGGCAGTATTGTTGCAATCGTGACCCCAATGCACGAGGACGGCAGTCTGGATTTAACTGCGTTCCGCGCACTGATTGATTTTCATATTATGCAGGGCACGGATGGTATTGTAGTGGTCGGCACTACAGGCGAATCGCCTACTGTGAACTTAACTGAGCACGAGCTGTTGATTCAGGTGGCAGTGGAGCACGCGGCCGGACGCATTCCAGTGATTGCCGGGACAGGCGCGAACTCAACCAAAGAAGCTATCGAATTGGCCGCTTTCTCAAAAAAGGCAGGCGCAGATGCTTCGCTGACAGTGGTGCCGTATTATAACAAGCCAACACAGGAAGGTTTGTACCTGCACTTCAAAGCCATTGCCGAGGCTGTGGACATGCCGCATATCCTTTATAACGTGCCGGGACGCACCTGTGTGGACATGCATAACGATATTGTGTTGCGCTTAGCACAGATTCAAAATATCGTTGGCATTAAGGATGCGAGCGGTGATATTGAGCGTGGGAGTGATTTATTACTGCGGGCACCCAAAGATTTCGCGGTATATAGTGGTGACGATGCGAGTGCGTTGGCACTGATACTGTTGGGCGCACATGGCACGATTTCTGTTACCGCCAACGTGGCGCCCAGGTTAATGCATGAGATGTGCTTAGCCGCCTTGAACGGCGAAGTGGTAAAGGCGCGCGAGATCAATTTCCGCTTGCTTGGGTTGCACCGCCACTTATTCATTGAGGCCAACCCTATACCGGTAAAATGGGCCGTGTCATCTATGGGAAAAATGAAGAATGTACTGCGCTTGCCGCTTACGCCACTGTCTGCAGTCTCCCAAGATATAGTGGAGAGTGCGATGCGTCAGGCAGGAGCGATCAATTAGCTTAATTCAGACTAAGTACCAGTCCATTCCCTCGCCATAGCGGGAGAAATGACGGAACGCGGATTCCGCCTGCTACTACTGCGTATCCAAAATGTCAGAGTATTTTTTTAATTATGCAATGCTCAAAAATAAATAATTTCAGGGATCGCATGAGAACACTATATTTAACTGCATTATTTTTTTCATTATTGATTTTGGCTGGATGTAGTGCCATTGGCCTTGAAAACAAGCGTGTCGATTATAAATCTGCCGCAAACAAGATGCCGACCCTAGAAGTCCCACCTGACCTGACCACCCCTGAAATTAGAAATCAACATACCATACCGGGCAGTGACGGCAAGGTCGTGACAAATTTTTCTGATTTTGTTAAGGGAGGTCAAGTAGCGCAATCTAGTGGTGACACCTCTGTATTGCCGGAAGTGAAGAATGTGCATTTAGAACGTAGTGGCACTCAGCGTTGGCTAGTCGTGAGTGGCAAAGTAGAGAATGTGTGGCCGCTGGTTAAAGAATTTTGGCAGGAACAAGGTTTTATCATCAAATCCGACAATCCTGCGGCTGGTCTCATCGAAACAGATTGGATGGAAAGGCGCGCCAAAATCCAGAAAACTGGGTTAAATAAAATGCTTGGCAAAATATTCGATAAACTTCATTCATCTGGCGAACAGGATATGTATCGCACTCGCTTTGAGCGTAGCAAGGATGGCAGTAGCTCTGAAATTTATATTAGCCATCGTGGCATGGAAGAAGTGCTGGATGTGGATAAGAACGGCTATAAATGGAGGCAGCGTCCGAGTGATCCTGAGCTGGAGGCCAGCATGTTGCAGTTATTGATGATCAAGTTAGGTGGTGGCATGGAAAATCAGGTTCAGGCAGGTCAAATAACTAAGTCGCAAGAGGCCGTCGCTAGATCGTCATTGGGAGCGGCTACCATGCCGAAACTACAAGAGATTAACGGCAACAAAATCATTATGCTGAGCGAGCCATTTGACAAAAGCTGGCGCAAGGTAGGATTGGCGCTAGATCAGGCGGGCATCGAGGTGCAGGATAAGGATAGGGTCAGCGGCATATACTTTGTCAGTGCGAGCAAGGATATAGCGATGAAAAAAAGCTGGGTCAATGACTTGATGTTCTGGCGTAATGATAGCGATCGAAAATCTACTAAAAATTCGGTCGAAGGAGCTGCACGTTATAAGGTGACCGTGCGTGAGAATAACGCTGGCTGTGAAGTCAGTACACTCAACGGAGATGGTGGCAAGGACCAAGCCACGCAGCGTATTATGGAGCTATTGTACAAACAGTTGACCAAGTAGCGTTCGACCTTAGTTTATGCGCTTTGCTTCACTTGGTAGCGGCAGCGAAGGTAATGCACTGGTAGTGCAAGCTGGTAAAACATGTGTATTATTGGACTGCGGTTTTTCACTAACTGAGACTTGTATGCGTCTTGCGCGTCTTGGCTTGACCCCTGATTGTCTTAACGGTATCGTGGTGACGCATGAACATGGCGACCACATTGCCGGGGTGGCGCGACTGGCACGTAAGTATTCGATTCCGATATGGCTGACGCATGGTACATTTCGTGCGCAATTCAAATTTCTAGGCAATACACCCAAGCTGACAAAAATAGACTCTCACCATCCATTCGCCATCAATGGGCTGTTGGTGCAGCCTTTTCCCGTGCCACATGATGCAGCTGAGCCAGTGCAGTATATGTTCAGCGATGGTGCGAAACGGTTGGGGGTGTTGACCGATATTGGTTGTTCCACGCCTCATATTGAGGCGATGCTAAGTGGCTGTGATGCGTTGGTGTTGGAATGCAATCATGATGCTGCACTGTTGGCCAATAGTGGTTACCCACTAAGTCTTAAACAACGTGTCGGTGGACGATTCGGCCATCTGAATAATGTGGACGCGGCTGCTCTGCTGGCACGGTTGGACTATAGCCGCTTGCAGCATATTGTGGCTGCACATCTAAGCCGTAAAAATAACACGCCTGAACTGGCGGCATATGCGTTAAGCACAGCGCTCAATTGCAACCCAGAATGGGTCGCGGTGGCTAAGCAAGACGAAGGACTTGCCTGGCGAGAAATTGTTTAGAGGTAGGCTACATAAATAAAAAGCCGACTTTACATCGGCTTTTTATTGTTCAAGAAGAGAAATTACTTCTTTATTGCATCCTTAGCAGCGTCAGCAGCACCATGAGCGGCAGTAGCAGCAGTACCAGCGGCATCAGCAGCAGTACCGGCGGCTTCTGCAGCGCTACCGGCGGCAGTAGCCGCAGCAACAGCAGGTGCAGGTGCAGGTGTTACAACAACTGGAGCCTCAACTGCAGGCGCCTTAGGCTTTTCGCCACAAGCAGTCAGGGACAATGCTAACAGAGCAGCAACTAGAGCAAAACGTTTCATTTATTTTTCCTTCACAATAATTAAATTTACATACAAAAAACGGGAAATTTCAGTCCGCTACGACGCTAAATTACAGCGAAGACGCGGCATTCTATACCATTGGGTAGAATTATTCTAGCAAATAATGATAGTTATCATGATTTTTTTAAATTCAATGCAGTGGCGGAACTTTAGGTAGAAGCCACCATTCGCATTTTATTAAATTGAGACTTGAAGAACATGAGGTACAACTCAACGTTAGACACCAGCCCCCAGCCTTGGGTTACTCGAACTGCGATAGAGGTGACCCAGAAAATTCGGCCATTCCATTAAGTGATAATCTTGTTCAACCAGAGTCGTGCAGAACACGATCAACAGAGGCGCCCTGAAGACTTTGAAATTCATTTCCGACCGACGAGGTAATGACCAAGCTGCTTTACCTGGTACTGAGAAACATCAGCAAAAAGTGAATAATGCCGACCGAGGCTGGAACGTCGCTCTGAACCGCCTTGCCATCCAGTTCGATGATCGGATTTTACTGAGTTAATCGAAACCCAGTTTACACAAAATCCTGGATACTCCGGTTACACAGAAAAAGATGATCCACAACCACAGGTAGAAGTAGCTCCTGGGTTCTTGATTACGAATTGCGAACCCTCTAACCCATCCTGATAATCAATTTCTGCGCCCACTAGATATTGGAAGCTCATCGGGTCGATTAACAACTGCACGCCATTTTTATTCAGAACGGTGTCATCTTCATTGGTCACTTCATCTAAAGTAAAACCATATTGAAAGCCGGAACAGCCGCCACCGCTTACGGCAATGCGTAACTTCAAGTTGGCGTTATCTTCTTCTTCAATCATTTCTTTAACCTTATTGGCCGCACTGTCGGTAAACACCAATGGGTCTTGAATTTCGGTTACTGCGTTCATGACTGCCTCCGTAAATTAGTTAACTACTTATTTCGCACTATTTAGCTCGAATACCATCACTTAATTTGTCATGGCATCATCCACCCAGCTTTAGAATTAAGAATCAATATCTAATTGATTTATGATACTTGAAATTAAGCTGATATGCTACATTTAGCCTAGTCCAATGCGGCATGAGCCTGAAGCAAAAAACTGAGGTTGAATTGAAAAAGTGGGTTGATAACTGCAAGAATGGTGATCAATATATCGTCATTTCAACCCCAGTCCGTTTGACTATGCGCGTCGCCAAGTGGTACCGGATGCATAGTCTTCCAGCACAATTCCCGCTTCTAATAGCTCCTGGCGGATGCGGTCAGATTCAGCGAAATTTTTGGATTGTTTGGCGGCAGTTCGTCCGGCAATTAGAGTCTGGACACTTTTGGAAAGGCCCGGTGGAGTAAAGTCGACTATACCTAGTCCTGTGGTGCCTGTAAGGCTTGTAACTGAAACGCTCACATTGATTCGATGTCGTCCTTGCAGATAAGCGTCAGGATTCCACTGCAACAAGCCAAGCACTTCACCTAACATTTTAAGGTTCTTTGCAGCTTCTACCGAATGACTGCGATTCACCTCGTTTGCCAGATCGAACAGGACTGCCATCGCCTCAGGCGTGTTGAAATCATCATTCATTGCCGTTTTAAAACGTTGTGCGTAGGACTCGTTCCAATCGATTGAACTCGTTTTGATAGGCACAGTAATTTTTCCTAATGCCGTGTACAGGCGGTTCAATGACTGTTTGGCATCGCCCAGATGCGCATCGGAATAATTCAGCTGGCTGCGGTAGTGCGCGCGCAGGATAAAGAAGCGCACGACTTCCGCATCATATTTATTCAGCACCTCGCGGATGGTGAAAAAATTACCGAGGCTTTTCGACATCTTCTCATTGTCTACGCGCACGAAGCCATTGTGCATCCAGACGTTCACATACTTGCACTGATGTGCGCCCTCACTTTGAGCAATCTCATTTTCGTGGTGCGGAAACTGCAAGTCGGCACCCCCACCGTGAATGTCAAAATGTTTACCCAGCGTTGCCAGGCTCATCGCCGAGCATTCAATATGCCAACCAGGTCGCCCTTTTCCCCACGGAGAATCCAACTTCACTTCATCTGGCTCGCTATCTTTGGCATGTTTCCACAGTACGAAATCAAGCGGATCAAGCTTGCCATCATTCACCTCCACACGTTCGCCGGCACGCAAATCCGCCAGTGTTTTGCCAGATAATTTGCCGTAATTGGCAAATTTGCGCACCGCATAGTTCATATCTCCATCAGCGGCTTGATAGGCTAATCCATTAGCTTCCAGCTTGGCGATCATGTCCAGCATTTGCGGTATGTATTGAGTGGCTCGTGGTTCAAAATCCGGTGGCAGGATGCCCAGTGCACGTTCATCCTCATGCATCGCATCAATGAAACGCTGCGTGAGCACACGGATAGATTCATCATTCTCCACCGCACGCTTGATAATTTTATCGTCAATGTCGGTGATATTACGCACATAGGTTACGTCCAGCCCGCTCGCCTTAAGCCAGCGATATACCATGTCGAATACCACCATCACTCGCGCATGACCGAGATGGCAATAGTCATACACCGTCATGCCGCATACATACATTCGAACCTTGCCGGGTTCGATGGGAATAAAGTCTTGCTTGTCGCGGGTGAGAGTATTGTAAATTTTCAGCATCAAAAACCTTTAGAGCAAACTTTTCTCAACTATCTGCGCACCAGCAACACTGGTATGGATGCGGTACGGGTTACACCTTCTGCCACACTGCCCATCAGCAAATGCGCAATACCCTTGCGACCGTGCGTGCCCACTACCAGCAAATCGGCATTCCATTTCTGAGCCTCCTCTGATATGACGCTACCGAGGCGGCCACCATAGGTCTCAACCAGTTTCGTTTCGACCGTTATGCCTTTCTCTACAAGCTGTCTTCTATGCTTTTCCAGCAATTCCTTACCTGCATCAGCAACTGCTTTTAAGCTATTTTGCATCAGGATCATATTCATACCGTCCGGCTCCCACATGATGGGTATTTCTTCACACACATGCAGCAACAACATTATGGAGCTCATTTCTCGAGCCAACTTGGTTGCTTCGTCTAACGCCTTACTGGAAGTCTCGCTACCATCCACCGCCACTACAATACGCTTATACATTGATGCCTCCTGCTTAACTCTGGTCTTTTGTCCACGAATCTTTGAGGGTCACGGTGCGATTGAACGTC
>JANMWF010000094.1:0-5632 GCA_031393845.1 Nitrosomonadales bacterium
GACATGGTCATCGCCGCGTATCACGTGCGTAATGCACATATCCCAATCATCCACGACTACGCAAAAATTATAGGTAGGCGTGCCATCGGCACGGGCAATGGTGAGATCGTCTAACTCTTCATTGTCAAATTCAATAAGCCCTTTCACCAAATCTACCCACGCTACTACTCCCTTGGCAGGATTCTTGAAACGCACCACTGGCATGGTTTCAACAGGCGGCTCTGGCAACACCTTGTCGAATTCTGGACGCCAGCGACCGTCGTAACGCGGTTTTTCACCACTTGCACGTTGAGCCTCGCGCATTGCATCCAGCTCACTTGGCGAGGTGTAGCAATAATAGGCCAACCCCTGTGCCAGCATATGCTGGATCACCTCTTTATATCGCTCCATACACTGCATTTGATAGAACGGGCCTTCGTCATAACTTAGATTAAGCCAAGTCATGCCATCTAGAATGGCTTGCACAGCCTCAGGTGTGGAACGCTCTACATCAGTATCCTCAATGCGCAGGATAAAAGTGCCACCATGCTTGCGGGCGTAAGCCCAAGAGAATAGTGCAGTGCGGGCGCCGCCGATATGCAGATAACCCGTGGGGCTAGGCGCGAAACGAGTACGTATGGTCATAATTTTTAATCAGTAATATGTAGTGACAAACAGAGCACATATTTTACGCCACCTTGCCGCTCGTGCGACTAACAATGTTAGCAACAAATAAATTTGCTCAGTTTTGCAGCAAATAAATTGTCCGCCAAAAAAAAATTTGGAGGCATTTAGGTTCAGCTAAGAAATTGGGGATCTTTGTTGTGACGAACAATATATTCACCAGCGGTGGCCTACAATCTTTGGACGCTGCTGAATATGTCCGCGATGTATATGTCGCGGACTGCTCTCTTTGGACGCAACATTTGAACCCGGTTTGAAATTCGGTTACAATGCCATGCCTTACATAGGCGCGTAGCTCAGCTGGTTAGAGCACCACCTTGACATGGTGGGGGTCGTTGGTTCGAGTCCAATCGCGCCTACCAAACAAACAAAAACAATGCCTCTCTACAACTCCCTAAGCCGCCTGCTAGCGGCTTTTTTATTTGCATAAACAATTTAATTTTTTAAATTTTGTTGCGATTCGATTGCCACTTTCAGTAGTGATGGAATATAAAACTACCGGGCGTTTTTTGTCTTTGCAACCTTGTGGCTGGACTTTTTATGCTGTTTGGACAAAGCGACATAAGCTGCAAAGCCTGTTAAAATCCGCAACTTGATTGTTAATCACCATTGGAGAAAGTAGCATGGCTGTTGAACGTACCTTGTCAATTATTAAACCTGATGCCGTTGCTAAAAATGTTATTGGTCAAATTTACACCCGTTTTGAAAATGCTGGATTAAAAGTGATTGCAGCGCGCATGGTGCAGATGTCGCGTACCGAAGCAGAAAGCTTTTATGCTGTTCATCGCGAGCGTCCATTCTTTAAGGATTTGGTAGATTTTATGATTTCTGGTCCAGTGATGGTGCAGGCATTGGAAGGCGAAAATGCAATTGCAAAAAATCGCGATTTAATGGGAGCTACGGATCCGAAAAAAGCTGAGAAGGGTAGCATTCGCGCCGATTTCGCTGACAGCATTGACGCAAATGCAGTACATGGTTCAGATTCAGCGGAAGCTGCCGCAGTGGAAATTGCATATTTTTTTCCTGATCTGAAAGTTTCATAAATAACCCGCTTTTCTGCAAGCCATTTATGTTTGCTATGTAAGGTTTTACCTAGGCCGCTCCTGCACATTATCGTTTGCCAAGTAATAGCCTGCGCGATCAATACGCGAATTTATGAAGCGTTCAGGCTATTATGGACGTGAATCCGCGCTAATGAGAGCCCCTATAAAAAATTCAGAATTTATATCCTCGCTGTTCAGCATGGCTTAACATTTGTTAATTTTCAGTTGATCGAGGATTCAATTTTTATCGAGGAGCAGGATCCTCGCCGTCGCGGGGATGGCGTAATTTTTAAAGGTCATCTGATGTCCGAAAACCTTCTTGACTTTGATGTGCAGCGACTTACCGCCTGGTTTGCTTCGATGGGTGAGAAGCCCTTCCGTGCACGCCAGATATTGCGCTGGGTGCACAAAGTGGGAGAGCCAAATTTTTCAGCGATGACCGATATCGCTGCTTTGTTGCGCGAAAAGCTGCAGCAGCAAGCTTATGTGGCTGCACCACAGGTGATGCGTGAGGAAGTTTCCGCTGATGGCACGCGTAAATGGTTGCTGGATGTTGGTACGGGCAATGCAGTGGAAACAGTTTTTATTCCAGAGGCAGGGCGCGGCACATTGTGTATCTCTACTCAGGCGGGTTGCGCGCTTAACTGCTCATTCTGTTCGACCGGTAAACAAGGTTTCAACCGTAACTTGGGCGTGGCCGAAATTATTGGTCAATTGTGGTGGGCTAACCGTCAAATTGGCAAAGATTTTGATGGCAAGTGGCCAATCACCAATGTGGTGATGATGGGTATGGGTGAACCGTTGCTAAATTTCGATAATACGGTAAGCGCCTTGCGTTTGATGCTGGACGATAATGCTTATGGCTTGTCTCGCCGTCGTGTGACTTTGTCCACTTCTGGCATCGTACCGGCGATGGACAGGCTGCGTGAGGAATGCCCAGTAGCGCTGGCGGTTTCGTTGCATGCATCCAACGACAGCTTGCGCGATGTGTTGGTGCCGATCAATCAAAAGTACCCTTTGCGCGTATTATTGGCAGCATGCCAGCGTTATCTGGAACGCGCCCCACGTGATTTTGTCACTTTCGAGTATGTGATGCTGGAAGGTGTGAACGACAGCGTACAGCAAGCGCATGAACTGGTTGCGTTGGTGCGTGATGTGCCGTGCAAATTTAATCTGATACCGTTCAATCCCTTTCCGCAGACGCATTATCGCCGTTCCAATGCCGATGTTATAGCCAGGTTTCGTGATGTGCTGGTACAGGCCGATATTGTCACTACTATACGCAAAACACGGGGTGATGATATTGCCGCAGCCTGTGGACAGCTGGCCGGCCAGGTACAGGATAAAACCAAGAGAACGCACCGATTATTAGAGGTCCGTACATGAAATTATTTTCGCGCATGAGAGGGTTGAGTTTTTTTCTGCTTGCTTTAAGTATGGCAGGATGTGTTGCGCACTCCGATGGTGGGTACGGCAGTACGCCGCAGCATGCTATTTCGCGAGAAGAGGCTAGTGCCAAAATACATACTGAACTGGCTGCACAATATTATGACCGTGGACAACTCGGAGTGGCACTAGAAGAGTTGTCCTTAGCGCTTCAGTCTAAATCCGACTATGCACCGGCTTACAACGTGCGCGGCCTTGTGCGCATGGCTTTGCATGAAGATCAGCAGGCAGATGAGGATTTTCAGTACAGCTTGCATTTGAATAGCAACGATCCAGATTCACATAACAATTATGGCTGGTTTCTTTGTAAGCGAGGTAAGGAACTGGATTCCATCAAACACTTCATGGCAGCGCTAAAGAATCCACTTTACTCTACGCCTGGGAAAGCTTATTTGAATGCAGGCTTGTGTTCCATGAAGGCTGGCAATACTAAAGAAGCTGAAGAGTTTTTGCAAAATGCGCTAACTGCTCAACCCAATATGCCGGAAGCACTGCTGGCTCTGGCCAATTTGAGCTTTACTAAAGAGGATTATGCGGGTGCGAAATCCTATTTCATGCTCTATAAACGAAACAACGTATCCCCTTTGACAGCTGAAAACCTGTGGCTGGCAGTACGTATTGAACGTAAGCTTGGTGATAGAACCGAGGAAAATAGCTACGCGATGCAATTGCGTAAAAACTTTCCTGATGCGCGTGAAACTCAGCTAATGCTGTACAGGCAATAGTGGATAATTCGTCGGAAGATACTTTAGGTGACGCTTCCAGCAGCGTTGAGGTGCGGCCATTCAGCGTGGGCGCCGCACTACGTGACGCACGCGAACGACTCGGATGGAGCGTTGCTGATGTGGAAAGTCGTCTCAAGTTTGCCTCACGCCAAATTGAGGCACTGGAGGCGGACAATTTTACTCGTCTGCCGGAAATTTTCTTTGTGCGCCGCTTCGTACGCACTTATGCCAAGCTATTGCATTTGGACCCTGATCCCTTGCTGGCGGCACTGCCAATAGCGCCTGCGCAGCCCTCTTTGCATACTGCAAACATTGCGATTGAAGCGCCGTTCCCAAATACCTACGCGACGCGCAGGCTCAAGATTATCTGGTTGGCAGCCGGTCTTGTTGTTGTAGTCGCGATCACATTGGTACTTTTTGTCTGGTTGAACCGCAGCAAGCCGATTATGCCGCAGGCTACGGTGGAATCAATTGAGTTGCCAGCCGTCATGCCTGCCCCCGCTTCTGTGGTAATAGCAGTACCGTCGCCTGATGCGCTCCCTGTGCCCCCGGAAGCCCCCGCCGCTGCCAAAGTCATAAAGACAGAATCAAACAGCACATCCAAGCAATCCGCCTCTATTCGATTGAAGTTTGATGCAGATTCTTGGGTGAAAGTGACGGACAATGACGGAAAGATATTGCTGTCACAACTTAATTCGAGCGGTAGCGAACAACATCTGAAAGGCAAGCCACCGTTTTCCGTGGTTATTGGTAATATCAGCGGAGTGCATCTATATTATCAAGAGAAGCTTGTTGAACTTGCGCCTTTTTACGATGGCGAAATCGCGCGCTTTACGTTGGAGTAGATATGAGCCAGCATTCCATTCCACGTCGTAGGACGCAGTGTGTCATGGTGGGCAATGTCGCCATAGGCGGCGGTTCCCCTATCGTTGTGCAGTCCATGACCAATACTGATACTGTTGATGCCGTAGGTACCGCGCGCCAAGTGTTTGAGCTTGCACAAGCCGGTTCCGAGCTAGTGCGAATTACTGTTAATACCGCCGAAGCAGCCGCACAGGTGCCTCGTATTCGCGAGCTGCTAGACCAAATGAATTGTAATGTGCCCTTGGTGGGCGATTTTCATTACAACGGCCATCGCCTGTTAACAGACTTTCCGGAATGTGCCAAAACACTGGGAGGATACCGAATTAACCCGGGCAATGTCGGTCGCAACCGCAAGGGTGAGGATCAATTCGCTATGATGATAGACGCTGCCTGCCGATATACTAAGCCAGTGCGTATCGGGGTGAACTGGGGTAGCCTGGAGGCTGATTTGATCGTGCGCATGATGGATGAGAACGCTAAATCACCACAGCCCAAGGAGGCTGCTGAGGTAATGCGTGAAGCACTTATTGTATCTGCACTGGATAGCGCTCAGCGCGCCGAGAAACTTGGTTTGCCGCATGATCGAATTGTGCTGTCATGCAAGGTAAGTGAAGTACAAGGTTTAATCGCGGTATACCGTGAACTAGCACAGCGCTGTGATTATCCGCTGCACTTGGGGTTGACCGAAGCTGGCATGGGATCCAAAGGCATTGTTGCTTCCACCGCCGCGCTTGCCGTACTGCTACAGGAAGGGATAGGGGATACCATACGTATTTCTCTGACACCGGAACCGGGTGGTGATCGTACGCAGGAGGTGATCGTGGCACAGGAAATTTTGCAAACGATGGGTTTGCGCTCCTTTACGCCTATGGTGATTGCTTGCCCCGGCTG
>JANMWF010000097.1:0-2437 GCA_031393845.1 Nitrosomonadales bacterium
ATAAATCCGGGGTGGAAACATCCTCACCATCACATACCAAATAAGTCTGGCCTGCGGCGACAGGATGAGTCGAGCAGGCTATCAAGGCATCCACCAAATTACCCAGATAAATTAAGCTGCGACGGTTATGAACAGAAGCAAATGGCAAAGGGATGTGTTTGGCGATCACCGCCAGCATTTGTGCAAAGTTGCCTTTCACACCCGGACCATAAACCAATGAAGGGCGCACAACAACAATTTCCAAGCCGGTTTCTTGGGCAATACGCCACAACGCTTGTTCGGCTTGCCATTTCGAGATACTGTAAAAATCTTGTGGACTGGGTTCATCCAACTCTGTAAATGACTGAGTTGCGCTGGTCTGCTCGCCATTCACCTTGATCGAGCTAACGTAGACGAGCCGCCTCACCCCAAAGCAAGCAGCCTGCCGAGCGAGATTTGAAGTGCCGTGCAGGTTGACCTTGAGAAACTCCGCCAATGGATCCGTAGCGCTCTCGCGCATTACATGCACTCGTGCGGCAAGATGAATCACCACATCCACATCGCGTAATGCATCAGCCCAATTCGTCTCACTATCAATTGCACCGATGATTATGACCTCAGTGTTGTCAATCAATGACTTCCCTGAACGCACCGCCGCACTTACAGACTGTCCTCGCCGGAGCAATTCAGCACAAAGTGCCTTACCAACAAAGCCGCCAGCCCCTGAAATCATAAATTTCATGATGATAACCAACGATTAAGCATGACTAAGTTGGGTAGCGTTCATTGCTCTATCACACATTTGTTCATGGGATTTTTTTGTCAAATGCAACCAGAATATTTTTAAAAACAAGGAGGAACAAAAAAATCGCATCATGCTCATAATATGCCATTTCAAATACTTGAAACTGTGATGACTACTCCTGCGTGCAAGATGAATCACCTTGGCATCAGAGCATATAGCCACTTCACAACCCTTTAATCTCAGCTTGGCGCATAGATCTAAATCTTCATAATAAAGAAAATATCGCTGATCAAATCCACTTGGCTTTTTGAATACGTCGCACGGGAACAACATGAACATCCCGCCCACTCAATCAGGAAAAATGGGATTATCTCTTACAAGATAGTCGCTGCCTTTACATCTGCCGAATGCTTTGCAAAATATCTTGAGATGCGTCGGGAAACGACGGGCACTGTTTTTTATCTCGCCGCTCGTACTCAATATGAGCGGCAGCCAATCCTGTAGGCACGCAAGCAAAGCCTTAGATGGGTCGCCATTCAACCGGACATCTGGATTCATTACACAAAAGAATTGTCCCGCTGCGTATGTAAATGCTTGATTGTGATTAGTTGCGAATCCCATAGGAATGGGGTTGCGAATAACCTTTATTGGAAATACAAAGCTATCTGCTGCGAACGGCAGTATCTCGTCCAGATTAAGTGTGAGAATCAGTTCGATCAATGAAGCCCGGCAATGCTGATTGATATAATTCAGCATACATTCAATCAACTGAATTTGTGCATTGCTGACAACAGAAATGGAAATTTCAGGCGATTGTTCTACGGCTATTTTGTCCATCAAAAATAATTAACCTGAGACTCTCGAGTAACTTGCCTTTCAATTAGTCTCTTACCCATAAGTTTTATTCCGCAGGTTAGGAGCGCCAAACACAAACATCCTTCGGGAGAAATATAAATTAAGAAAAATCATCAACTCTCAACGGATTTCAATGCCAGTTTTCGCCGAGCTCAAATTCGATTCATAAATATAATGAATCGCAAAATCAAGTTATCAAACCATTTTTGCCGCCATATTTCTTTGGACAACACTAACTGAACGCGACACAACAATGATGATTTTGCTGCGATGAATTTATCGAGAGTTAACCTTTGGGATAAGGTGATGTCTTTTTCAAACATATTTAAAAAAACAGAAGCCTGCAACCAAAGCAATCCTCTTCCGCTGTAAATAAACCGATGCAGCTTTCTTTTTAATTCATCGAACATATTCACTGCTGCACCGATCATGTTGTTACCGTGCTGTCGATATTTTATATGAGCATTATTATCAAAAATCACTTCACCAAAACAAGACAGAACCAAGTAACACCACCAATCATGCATCAACACCTTGCCTGGCAGATGCCTGCAAATAAGCTCTATTGCTTTTCGGTTAAGCACCATCGTACAGCCGGTCGCAACATTTTCAACGAGCGCATTGCCAAAGCCAATTTGTCTTGGTGTATGGGTAAATCCAATATGGTTTAGCTGTTCATCAACGATTTCTAGCCTAGAGCAGAATAGCGCCGGATGATGATCGTCGACCATTGACAATGCTGAAATTGCATACGCAATTTTATCAGGATGCCAAACATCATCCTGATCACAAAAAGCAACGTATTCTGTTTCAGTTAACGCCGCATTATGTAATAACTCAAAGAAACTCAGGGCTGGC
>JANMWF010000268.1:0-3549 GCA_031393845.1 Nitrosomonadales bacterium
CGCTATCTCGTCGCGCTGCCGCTCAATGTAGCCGTGATATTTGGCTTGAATTTCCACCTGTCCTGCCACTTTTTCATCGGCCACCGGCTCACCCGCTCCAGGTAAAGTCATCAGGCTGGCATAGCTCACATCGGGACGGCGTAAAAGTTCATGCAGCGCATATTCGCGCTCTATCCCTTTGCCCAGCACGCGCTCCGCATCTTCCTGCGGCAACAGCTTTGGGTTAACCCAGATGAATTTCAGCCGTTCTTGTTCGCGTGTAATTGCATCACGCTTTAGTTCAAACGCCTCCAACTGGACATCATTTACCACACCTAGGCGGCGCCCAATTTCTGTTAAACGCAGGTCTGCGTTATCTTCACGCAGTTGCAGGCGATACTCGGCCCGACTGGTAAACATACGGTATGGTTCAGACACGCCACGCGTAATCAAGTCGTCTACCAAGACGCCCAGATAGGCCTCATCGCGACGCGGGCACCAACTTTCCTTGCCAAGCGCACGCAATGCGGCATTAATGCCCGCCAGCAAACCTTGGGCGGCCGCTTCCTCGTATCCTGTTGTGCCATTAATTTGTCCGGCGAAGAACAGGTCAGTTATAGCTTTAGTTTCCAATGAATGCTTCAATCCGCGCGGATCAAAATAATCATATTCAATTGCATAGCCAGGGCGCGTGATATGCGCATTTTCCAGGCCTTTGATAGAACGCACTAGTGCCAGCTGTACATCGAAAGATAGGCTGGTGGAAATCCCGTTTGGATATATTTCGTGAGTAGTCAACCCTTCCGGTTCCAGAAAAATCTGGTGTGACTCTTTGTCGGCAAAGCGCGTGATCTTGTCTTCGATAGACGGGCAATAGCGTGGCCCCACACCCTCGATTACTCCGGTGAACATCGGTGAGCGATCCAACCCGCCGCGGATAATATCGTGTGTGCGTTGATTAGTATGGGTAATCCAGCACGACAATTGTTGCGGATGCTGCTGCACCCGTCCCATGAATGAAAATACCGGCACCGGCATATCGCCAGGTTGTTCGGTCATCACGGAATAATCGATGCTGCGTCCATCAATGCGCGGTGGCGTGCCAGTCTTCAGTCGGCCCATGGGTAAATCAAGTTCGCGCAAACATTGCGCTAAACTGAAAGATGGCGGGTCGCCCGCCCGTCCTGCTTGGTAAGAAGTTTGTCCAATGTGAATCAGGCCAGAAAGGAAAGTTCCGGTTGTTAGGACAACGGTTTTTGCAGCAAAACGTAAGCCCAGCTGAGTAGTAACCCCACATACCTTACCATTTTCTACCAGTAAATCATCTACCGCCTGCTGAAATAACCAAAGGTTAGGGGTGTTTTCTAACCGCTTGCGAATGGCCTGTCTATATAGTATCCGATCTGCCTGAGCGCGCGTGGCGCGCACTGCTGGACCTTTAGAGGAATTTAGGATGCGAAATTGAATGCCCGATTCATCAGCGGCCGCCGCCATAACACCACCCAAGGCATCTATTTCCTTGACTAAATGACCTTTTCCTATGCCGCCAATGGATGGGTTGCACGACATTATCCCAAGCGTTTCAATGTTATGCGTGAGTAACAAAGTAGTGCAACCCATGCGCGCACTGGCAAGCGCAGCCTCTGTCCCGGCGTGGCCACCGCCCACAACAATTACATCGAATTTTTTCGGAAAATCCATCTTTGTACTCTTCAGCGGTTGATTGCAGAAACGGTAATTTGCTTGACGAAACGGAGGTGCACATCATACATCAAAATGTTATGAAGGCAGAAAACCCTCCCACTAATTGTTTCACGTGAAACAATTAGTGCTCAATTTTTAAGCGGTCAAGGCGGCCATGCAATATGTTCCCGAACGCAGCAGGATTGCAAGGCATGGAAATCTTGAACGTCACGGCGCATAATCCGCCGAACATCATGACCGGGAGGGGCGAGCAATGTTTGATAATTTTTTAAAATTGATTCCGACACAAATTTCGACGGCTTGGCTAGCGCCGGTATTTGCGATTGCATTTGCGTGCTGGAAATTCTTTCGGGAGCAAAAACGGTTGGAAGAAACCGTGGAAGTTGAAAAAACAAAAGTGGTCAAGCTGGAAGCGGCGCTGGAACAGCAGAAACGCTCTAACGAGTTATTGCATCAAGGTTTGCTGGAAATCCAGCAGCACAAGGAACAGCTCGACACATTGCTGGCTGATGCGCGCAGTCAGATTCGCGCAGTGGCCGATTCCATCATAATTCGCAATCCCTATTCTGATCAAGCTTTGGTGTTTCTGATTGCGCATGGCCCGGCTGCTCAGAGCGTGGTCAAAATGCAAATTGATTTGCACGGCAGTCAAGCCGGGGAAGTATACCTGTCACGCAAGACTTCAATTTACTCGCCTGCGATGGTGAATAAGGCGCATGAAAAACGGCTGGATATCAAATCCGGTTTTCAATCGAATAATATTCTTACTAAGCCTTTGTTGAAATTTGGCAGTGAGTTGGTTGGTGTGGTGCAGTTTCTCAATGAAGATCGCACTACTCCATTTACGGTAGAGGATGAGAAAAAAATCGAACCGATCTGCGTCAAGTTGGCGTTGGCGGTTTCAAATATCATTGCTGATCCAATCAACCTAGTGCATTTGGGAGTCGTGCTTGATCCGCACATTAATCAAGCCACGATTCTGTTTACCGATATTACCAATTCCGACTTGCTGTTTCAACAACTGGCGGTGGCCGATGCGACTGCGTTGGTGGATGAATATCTGGAGCGTTTGGGTGCAATTGGCGTACAGCACGGTGCACGCATCGATAAATATCTGGGTGATGGCATGATGCTGAGCTTTGAAACAGCAGGTGCTGAAAACGCACCGAAAGCGCTGCGAGCGGCGCTTGAAATGCAGCGTGAGTTTTCTGAGATCAAACAGGAATGGCAACGTTTGAATTACGCTCTGGATTTACTGGATCATCGGATAGGTATTGCGAGCGGTCCGGTTTACGGACGTCGCATGGGTTACAGTGGTACCAGTATCTTTACGGTCATGGGTGCGCCCGTCAATTTGGCTGCGCATCTTTGTGATCAGGCGCGTGCTGCAAGTGAGCGCATCCTAATCAGTGAAGATACCGAACAAAAATTACGTCACGCCATGCCATCCGGCTGGTATTTGGAACGCTTTGCGTTACCGCACTATGCAGCGTATCAAGTCAGCAGCAATGCGGCCGGGCAAATGGCAAAATAGTTGCATCACCGTGAATTCCTCTATCGAATGTCTTGGGTAGGAACCGTTGTTGCTTAAATAACGAATCTTGCATGTGGTATTCGGACGCAATTTATTGGAACGAGCGTCATCAAATTTTTATTGAATTTTGAATGCTAGTCGATCTTGCCCGGAACTTTCGGCGTGGTGCATACCACGTCAGCGTTC
Organism: Nitrosomonadales bacterium; assembly: GCA_031393845.1. Taxonomy (GTDB): domain Bacteria; phylum Pseudomonadota; class Gammaproteobacteria; order Burkholderiales; family Gallionellaceae; genus Nitrotoga. Next base: position 3,404 of record JANMWF010000268.1, read on the forward strand.
TGAGCCCGGTGGCGCAGAGCGTGGTCGATCAATACCAAGGCCAGCATGGCCTCGGCGATGGGTGTAGCGCGAATGCCTACGCACGGGTCGTGGCGACCATGGGTTTCCACTAGCGTTGGTTCACCCGCTTTATTGATGGAGCGGCG
>JANMWF010000179.1:0-9344 GCA_031393845.1 Nitrosomonadales bacterium
GGTAACGGCGCATCCATCGGTGGATTGAAGGTAATTACAGAACAAGGATGGTTTGCGGCACGTCCGTCCGGCACAGAAAACATCTACAAAATTTATGCCGAGAGCTTTCGTGGAGTTGATCATTTACACCGCATTCTGACAGAAGCACAAACCATCATCAGCGATGCTCTGGCAACAGACGCAGTAACGTCTTAAAGGCGAGGATAGCACTGGTTATTACCAAAAATGATGGTATGCGAGCATGACTGGGCGGCATGAGATAAATGCCGTCGGCGAATCCAGTATGTTCGATACCGCACTGAATGATTTTATTTGCCAGCTTAGTATTAATGCCCGATTCATAATTGCTATTTATTCTAATGGAAGGAAACGGCATGAAAAATATATTGCATCCGCAAAAACACATCGCACCTCACGCTAAAACCGAGGGATCCAATCTGGAAATTACTACGGACGGTGGAGGTCTGGGCGTCACCCCTGAGCAACGCCACCAAATGATCGCTGAAGCAGCATACAGGCGAGCCCAGATGCGCAGCTTCGTCGAAGGCAATCCCGAAAATGACTGGTATGAAGCTGAAGTGGAAATAGGCCAGCTATTTCCCCAGTCATCAGAACTCCATGATGAACCGCAGCACTAAAGACGAATTGCAGGCAACTATCACTGATATGGTAGTGCCGTGCAAGGGCATCCTTGCTGCCGATGAGAGTACTCCTACCATAGCAAAACGTTTTGCAGCTATAGGGGCCATGTCTACCGTCAAGTTGCAGCGCGCCTATCGCTCGCTTCTGTTTACTACGCCAGGCATTGAGAAATTTATTAGCGGAGCAATTTTGTTTGAGGAGACACTTGGACAAATTGCAGACGACGGCACCCCGCTACCCGAGGTCTTGGTTAGAAAGGGTATTGTGCCTGGCGTCAAGGTGGACCAAGGCAAGATTCCCTTGGCGAACGCATTCGGCGATGAGATTACTCAGGGACTCGACGGCTTGGCCGAGCGCCTCCGCATTTACAAAGCGCAAGGGGCACGTTTTGCCAAATGGCGAGAGGTGTACTCGATCAGTGAACAAAATCCAACAATCCTCGGCATTGAAGCCAATGCGGAAATGCTGGCACGCTACGCGGCTGTCTGCCAGGAGGAAGGTTTCGTGCCTATTGTTGAGCCCGAGGTACTAATTGATGGAAACCATACCTTGGAGCGCTGTCTTAAAGTTACCGAGGCGGTGATACATGCCGTCTTTCAAGCTCTACACCGCCACAGGGTGATTATGGAATACACCGTGCTCAAGCCGAGCATGGTGCTGCCAGGTAAAGAACATCCGGTTAAGGCAAGTCCGGAGCAAGTGGCTGCGGCTACGATTAAGGTCTTGCGCCGCACGGTACCTGCGGCAGTGCCCAGCATTAATTTTCTGTCCGGGGGTCAGTCACCCGAGGAGGCGACGGCCAACCTTAACGCCATTAATATTCTGTTTCCCAATGCACCTTGGGCATTGTCGTTCTCCTATGCACGCGCCTTGCAGCAACCAGCTTTACAGGTCTGGGCGGGCAAGGCTGAAAATGGACCTGCTGCCCAACAGGTGCTTTACCATCGCGCCCAGCTAAATAGCTGGGCGAGCTGTGGTAAATATAACTCTGAATTGGAAAAATGAAGTTGGGCTTGTTAATCGGTATGGCATCACCGTTGCGCTTGGAGGGAAGCACATGCAAGAAAAAACACATGTCAGCCATTCGATGGAAAGCCATCCACACGAGGATTTAGAAGGATTTGATACACTAACTGAGCTTGCATTGGACATGCGCTCATCATGGAGTCACGGTGCCGACGCAATATGGAGGCGGTTTAATCCTGAGCTTTGGGATTTGACTCACAACCCCTGGGTTGTCTTGCAAACGATTCAGCGTGAGAAATATCAGTGCGAATTAGCCGACCCCGCCTTCTGCAAAAACATTGATGAATTGGTGCAAGCCAGGCGAGCTTCTGCGGAAGCACCCGCTTGGTTTCAGCAAACCTATCCACAATCTTCCCTGAGCTGTGTCGCATATTTCTGCATGGAATTTATGCTGAGCGAAGCTCTTCCCATCTACTCAGGCGGACTTGGTAATGTGGCCGGTGATCAGCTCAAGACTGCCAGCGATTTAGGTGTGCCGGTCATCGGCGTGGGACTGCTTTACCAACAAGGCTATTTTCGTCAAGTGATAGACAAGGATGGAATGCAACAGGCTCTCTATCCATATAACGAGCCCGGACAGTTGCCAATCACACCGTTGCGTCACCCGAATGGTGAGTGGTTGCGATTAGAGATTGTATTACCCGGTTATTCGGTCTGGCTACGCACCTGGCAGGTTCAGGTCGGCAGAGTAAAGCTGTACCTGCTGGATAGCAATGACGCAGCGAATTTCCCCGCACATCGCGGTATTACCAGCGAGCTTTACGGAGGCGGGCCAGAAGTGCGCCTCAAGCAAGAGTTATTGCTCGGTATTGGTGGATGGCGATTACTCGCTGCACTCGGTATTGAGCCTGAAGTGTGTCACCTGAACGAAGGGCATGCGGCCTTCGCCATTCTGGAGCGGGCGCGAAGTTTCATGAAATTGACCGGACAGTCGTTCGAAGTTGCACTCGCTGTTACGCGAGCGGGCAATCTCTTCACTACTCACACAGCGGTGGCCGCCGGTTTTGACCGTTTCGCTCCGGCTCTGATTGAGCAATACCTGAAGAATTATGCTGAACAGCAGCTCGGCATAACTCTCCACGATTTGCTTGCACTTGGCCGCCTGAACCCGAACGACTCATCGGAAAGTTTCAATATGGCCTATTTGGCGATTCGTGGGAGCGGGGCCGTGAATGGCGTGAGCCGTCTGCATGGAAAAGTGAGCCGGCACCTCTTTGAGCCACTTTTTCCACACTGGCCGCTGGACGAAGTGCCGGTCGGACACGTAACCAATGGAGTTCATGTGCCGACCTGGGACTCAATAGCGGCCGATGAACTTTGGACAAATGTTTGTGGAAAGGATCGCTGGCTCAGGGCGACGGAAACCTTGGAACAGGACATTCGCGGCATTCCCGACGCAAAGCTCTGGCAACTGCGCACCGATAGCCGCAAATTTCTCATCGAATATGCCCGCGAACGATTATGCCGGCAACTGGCCGCATCGGGTGCATCCATCGAGGCAGTTGACAGGGCGAAGCATCTGCTGGATCAAAATACCTTGACGCTGGGCTTTGCACGACGCTTCGCGACCTACAAAAGACCGGATTTACTATTGCATGATCTGGATCGGCTGCTCCACATACTCACTAATAACCCACAACGTCCGGTACAGATTATCCTGGCGGGAAAGGCACATCCGGCGGACCAGGCAGGTCGCGCACTGATTCAGAGATGGACGCAGTTCATTGGTCAGGGCACGTCACATCCACCGATAATTTTCTTGGCCGATTACGATATGTTGGTAGCCGAGCGTTTGGTGCAAGGTGTGGATGTTTGGGTCAATACGCCCCGACGACCGTGGGAGGCAAGCGGAACGAGCGGTATGAAGGTGCTCGTCAATGGCGGTATCAATTTATCCGAATTAGACGGTTGGTGGGCTGAAGCCTACACACCGGAAGTAGGGTGGGCATTGGGAGACGGCAAAGAACACGGCGATGATCCGGCTTGGGACGCTGCTGAAGCGGAAGCACTCTATGACCTGCTTGAACATGAAGTTATTCCGGAGTTCTATAACCGCAATCAGGAGGGAATTCCCACCGCTTGGGTAGCGCGAATGCGGGAAAGTATGGCGCGCTTAACGCCGCGCTTTTCCACAAACCGTACAGTGCGCGAATATACCGAACAACACTACCTTCCCGCTGCCTCAGCCTACCGTGAGCGCATGATTGATAAAGGCGCAATTGGCGTGCAGATAGTAAATTGGCGGCACGATCTGGATCAAAATTGGGCCGCGCTTCGCTTCGGCGAAGTAAAGGTTGAGTCTAACGGAGAACAACACGTATTTGAAGTGCAGGTCTACCTCAATGACCTCGACTCGAATGCCGTGCGAGTCGAGCTGTATGCCGATGGCATCAATGGAGGCAGTCCGATAAGGCAAGAAATGGCGCGCATCAGCCAACTGGCGTACTCGGTTGGTGGGTACATCTATAGTGGGGCAGTGTCGGCAACCCGACCATCGACAGACTTTACCGCGCGAATAATTCCATATTACCCCGGTGTATCGGTACCTTTGGAAACAGCTCACATCCTATGGCAGCGGTGATTTTTCCAGAAATAACACCATGGAGATTCATGCGAAAAATCTTCACGCAGCAGATTATCTGCATCAGGCTTGGATGAAGCACAAACATCATCCGCGTTGTACTTGCTGCAGACACGACAAACGGCAACTCACCATCAAAAGATTGAAAAACATTAAGCGTCGCCAAACTCCAGGCAAACTTGTCGTGTGAGCAATATCTGCCGCGAGACACGTGTTCCGTGCTGCGCGCGAGGATCGAAGCACTTCGCGCTAGATGAAAACAATAAGATACTTCGTTACTAGAAAGACCAGTTCACACACTACCTGATCGGCAAAGTATGCCAAAGCAAAGCTCTCAACCTATCGTATTGACCATGGGGCATTCCACACTGCCTTTGGAAGTGTTTATCGATCTGCTTAAGGCACACTCAGTTACACGCCTCATTGATGTGCGTAGCGTGCCAAGGTCTCGGCACAATCCGCAATTTAATGGCGACACTTTGCCGGCCGCACTTGATCTTGCCGGAATTCGATATGCGCACGCTACCGGCTTGGGAGGCTTTCGGCGCGCGCGCCCAGAGTCTCCGAATATGGGTTGGCGAAATGCTTCATTCCGCGGCTTTGCAGACTACATGCAGACGGCCGAATTTGCAGAAAATTTGGCGGGCCTAATGGAACTGGCAACGCATGAGCGGGTGGCGTTGATGTGTGCTGAGGCTGTCCCGTGGCGTTGCCATCGCTCGTTAATTGCCGACGCATTGTTAGTACACGGTATCCACGTCGAAGAAATTATCAGCAGAATGCGCGTTCAGGCGCATGCGCTAACTTCTTTTGCCAAGGTAAATGGCATGACAATAACTTATCCACCCTATGAGATACCCGCCTGATTCTGGTCAGCGATCGATAGCGTTGACGTCTGCTCGGTGCTATTGCTTCAGGAGTCCAATGAAATCGCTGGTTTTTTTACGGTCAGCACCCGAGCTTGACGAATGGATATCTAGGCATATCGCATACTTTCATTATTTTAACGACGGTAAAAATAAAAACTATTGATATTTCTGTGTGTTATCGCACATAACACTTGCAGAATTACAGAGATAATTACAATGAAGAGTCGATATTTGGAGTAATTGTTCAAGTTTTATTTCTATAAAAGGAGAAGTGCTATGCGCTTCGATCGAACAGGATGAGCATGAAAGAAACAAAACTAGACGGACTGAATTTCGCGACAGGCGTTGCACAATCAGATGTAGCAGAAGGAGAGATGTTGCTCGGACATGCACACGGTGAACCGGTTTTGCTCACGCGATCCGGCAATGAGCTATTCGCCATTGGTGCTTTCTGCACGCACTATGGGGCGCCGCTGAATGAGGGGTTGCTGGTAGGCGATACTTTGCGTTGTCCTTGGCATCATGCCTGCTTTAGTCTGCGTACCGGAGAAGCGCTGCGCGCGCCAGCGCTAAATCCGATTTCCTGTTGGCGCGTCGAACAATTAGACGGCACGGTGTATGTTCGCGAGAAGCTCGAGAATCAAGGACGACAGCCCTCTCTAATTGAGGCTAGCCTGCAAGGGCCGATCATTATTTTAGGGGGTGGCGCTGCTGGTAATGCTGCTGCGGAAATGCTCCGCCGGGAGGGTTATGTTGGTCGTATCACGATGCTGAGCGCTGATGAATCCGAACCCTACGACCGCCCCAATCTTTCGAAAGGTTATCTTGCAGGCACGACACCTGAAGAATTCAATCTCCTCCGATCACCAGACTTTTACAGGGAGCATGACATCGATTTGAAGTTGGGCGCTCGAGCAACCACGATCGACATAGGGAATCGGTACGTGCAGCTTGAGAACGGTAGCCGCTTTACCTATGCCGCCTTGTTACTCGCCACTGGCGCCGAGCCTGTGCGACTTGAAGTGCCTGGTGGAGATCTCCCTCATGTATATTATTTGCGCACGCTGGCCGACAGCCACGCGCTTGTCGCCAAGGCGCTGGTTTCACAACGAGCAGTCGTAATCGGTGCAAGCTTTATCGGGCTGGAAGTGGCGGCGTCACTTCGAAATCGTGGCATTGAAGTGCATGTGGTTGGGCGAGAAACAAGTCCTATGGAGAAAGTTTTGGGAGCGGATGTCGGAAATTTTATCCGCAAACTCCATGAAGAACATGGAGTGACGTTCCATCTCGATACGACTGCTACCTCGATAGATGCACATAGCATCACGTTGCAGAACGGAGAAATAATTCAAGCCGATTTTATTGTGGTTGGCATTGGCGTACGTCCGTCAATCAAACTTGCAGAACAGGCAGGGCTGGCCATAGATCGCGGTGTCACGGTAAACGAATACCTTGAAACGAGTGTTCCGGGCATATTTGCCGCTGGCGATATCGCACGCTGGCCGGATCGACTTACAGGCGAGCACATCCGCGTCGAACACTGGGTTGTTGCTGAGCGTCAGGGGCAGACTGCGGCGCGCAATATGCTTGGACAGCGGGAACGTTTTGACGCTGTTCCGTTCTTCTGGACCGAGCAGTACGATTTCGGCCTCGCTTATGTCGGCCACGCTGAGCGGTGGGACAAAGCCGAGATCGACGGACAGCTTGACGCTGATACGCGAAACTGCACGATCACATATCGACGTGGCGCCAAAAAATTGGCAGTGGCTACCGTTCACAGAGATCTGGAGTGCTTGCGCGCGGAAGTCGATTTCGAAAGAAGTATCGCCACGAAGGGGTGAGTGAATTTCACGAGACAGAGTTCTTGTGATCGGTATTGGCATAAAAAATTACATTGGGAATGGTGAAAACGATGACCGCTTTTTTCGGAATAGATGAAAATAATTCGGAAAAGTTTTTCGAGCAGGGAGTGGTATGCATGGATAACTCGGTAGAAAAAGAAGCCGTTTTATTTAAAACATTCCAGAGTGTCAGGACTGAGGATATCGTTTTTATTAAAAGCTTTACTCAAGCTGGACTGAAAGTGAAAGCTGTTGGAGTTGTTTTGTCCAGTTTTCCTACCGAAAATGAACTGGGAATGTGCATTCCAGTTGAATGGATATGGAAAGGTGAGAAGTTTATGGAGCAATTTGGCGAAGAATTGGCTCACTGTAGCGATCCACTTTATGAAGAATATAATATTCTGGTACAAAGAGAAATAATAGATTTATTGCCCAGCAGATTCCAGTTAACTGAAGAGTGGTAAAGCTTGAATGGATTATTTCGGAAAGCGGACGAGCCATTTTTTCAATGGGTTGTATGAGATTTATATGTCCATAGCTGTATTCGTGGTTTATTTTCAAACCCTGAATAAAGAGAATAGATTTGGAATGAAAAAGTTGAAAAACTAAATTCAGCCTGACAGACGCACAACTCAAAATCATTAACTGTCAGACCAAGTCCTAACTACATCAAATCAATGAATCAACCGCCATTTTTTTCATTGCTTACCCAAGTAAGGTTTTCGACAGGAAGTGTACGCTCGGAATAAGTAAAATAGGAAGGTTTACCTTTTCCACCAGTATCCCTGAAAACAAAGTCAATCGGCTTTTTCTCTTCCTGCGACGTTTTGAGCACTGAATAGAATGCATCTAGTGTTTCTATCTTCTTTCCATTAACGGAATTCAACATATCCATCTTTTCAATTTCATTGAAATCCCCCACTGAGCCTGCTTCGACGAAATAAACAGCAATCTTGCCCGGATTGAAATCATCTTGTCCCATATAGGGCGGAGTCTCGCAAAAAAGCATGCCAGAAAACATAATGCAAGTTTTGTCGTTAACTTTTTTTACGGGTCCCAGTGTTCCATTAATTACAAGTTCTTGCCCCTCACGCTTGATTTGTAAAGCAACATTGCCGAGCCTTCCACGGAGGGCATGAATAAGTTGGGTTTCGTTTTCGACGGTCTCCACTACACCAGGCACACCGGATACACCGAGGATTTCGTCGCCTGCCCGAAAATCGAATTTGGCAGGATCAATCAGGCTGCGGGCAATTTTGAGTTGCATTCGTTCGTTGGGTGACTTGAAAAAAGCCAGTGGCAAATCAGGGGGGGAAGGGTCTTTCCCTTCGCGCAACAGTTCTAGCACGCGGCAAGCATAGTGCATTGGCACGGCAAAATTGCTGTTTTGGGAATCGTTCATACTGGAAGTATTGATTCCAACAATACGACCAGAAGACAGACTAATCAACGGCCCTCCCGAATTTCCGGGGTTGATTGGAGCATCAGTTTGCAGCATTTCCGATTCATACTTGGCTGTATGCCCAGATATGATGCCGCGCGTTCCAGTGAATTTCAGGCCGTTGGGGTGGCCGAAAGTGCCCACAGTACGGCCAACTCCGGGCAGATTTGTGCACTCTAATTCGGGTAAGGCTGCTGTAGCATTTTGCATTTCTTCATTAATGCTAATAATGGCCAGATCAAGGAAAGGATCAACATAAATTTTTTTGGCTGGCACGAATTTCCTGCCAAAAAAGGCAACTTCCAATCGCGCTGGTGAGCGTGACACCACGTGGGCGTTGGTCATAATCCAGCCTCGCTTTGTATCCACCACGAACCCGGCTCCGAACGCGGTACCTTTTTTATCGTTTCCAAATGGAATGGAAACGGCTTTCCTGATTTGTACTGTGTAGTGTCGTGCCTTTGAGAAGACATCTTCATCGTTCTCAGCATGGGCAGAAATTACGCTGGTTAAAAGAAGACAGGCTATTATTCCAATCAAGTTAAGTTTCATTTTTGTCTCGATAATCATGAATATGACCCTATTTTTTCTGGGTATATAAAAGACACCTCTAAAAATCCAATTTTGCGAGCAGCCGCTTTGCGACTTGCCTGCTTACCCCGTTTCGTCACAATACGTCGTTACTCGAAAAAATTATCGCTTATATATCAACTATATACAGCGCTCAAATTTTTTACCCGTGCCTTGTCTTGTCTAGAAACCTGAATTTTTAGAGGTGCCCTAAAGTTATTTGGTTTTGCGGACTATATTTGCAATCGCTTAAATGAATAATCCAGCGGGATTGAATGGTACGAAAAATGCGTATTTACATTTGACCCCAACTATATTGTTTTTCGTCAAGTTGTAACAATACTTTAGGGTATTTCAAATGTGAAAATGACAGT
>JANMWF010000216.1:0-2455 GCA_031393845.1 Nitrosomonadales bacterium
CGGGTATTTCGAAGCCGAAATAGGGCGCATCACGGGAAATGTCCCAGTCGGTAAGTTTGTTCTCGCCCTCGGCGCCTAGCCATTCCTGCATCTTGTTGGCAGCTTCGGGTTGCAGTGTTCCGCTGCGCGTCCACTCGCGCAGGAACTGTTGGCATGTATCAGCGGAGAGCTTGAAAAAATAATGGTCGGAGTTACGCCGCTCGGGTGGCGCACCGGACACGGCGGAATAAGGGTTGATCAGTTCGGTGGGGGAATAAGTGGTACCGCACACCTCGCAGTTGTCGCCGTATTGATCCTTGGCGTGGCACTTCGGGCATTCGCCCTTGATGAAGCGATCCGGTAGGAACATGTTCTTGACGGGGTCATAGAACTGCTCGACTGAACGCACTTCAATCAAGCCAGCGGCTTTGAGTTTGCGATATATCGCCTGCGAAAATTTCTTAGTCTCGGCGCTGTTGGTGCTGCCGTAGTGGTCGAACTCGACATGGAAGCCTTCAAAATCTGACTTGTGTTCATGCCACACGCGATCTATCAATTGTTCCGGGGTGATACCTTCCTTTTCGGCGCGAAGCATGACAGGCGTGCCGTGAGTATCGTCAGCACAAACGTAATAACATGTGTTGCCCAGCATTTTTTGGAAGCGCACCCATATGTCAGTCTGAATGTATTCAACCAAATGACCCAAGTGGATACTACCATTGGCATAAGGCAATGCGGACGTAACCAGTATCTTGCGCGGCATAAATGGAAAACCCCTTGTAAAGGGCCGTAATTGTAGCAAAATTGAACTATAGGCGTGACGGGTAATCTTGGGTAGAATGCTTGCCCCCATCGTTTTTATTGCAGGAGCAGCACATGAGTTTTACCGACGCAGACGTACAAGCCACATTGGCAAAGTTGATTGATCCCAATACAAAAAAAGATTTTGTAGCGGGCAAGTCGGTAAAAAATATAAAGATCAGCGGTGATAATTTATCGCTCGACATTCAGCTTGGCTACCCGGCGAAAAGCGTGTGGGACGAGATACGGGTGATGGTGGAAAATCACCTGCATAGCGCTTTACCAGGCATCAACACGCTTTCCGTGAATGTGAGCAGCAAGGTAGTGCCCCATGCTGTGCAGCGCGGCGTAAAACTGGTTGATGGAGTAAAAAATATTATTGCCGTGGCCAGCGGCAAAGGCGGTGTGGGTAAATCCACTACAGCGGTAAATCTGGCGCTGGCGCTGGCTGCGGAAGGTGCCCGCGTCGGGATTCTGGATGCGGATATCTATGGTCCTTCCCTACCCACCATGATGGGTATCAAAGGCGAGCCCGTATCGCGCGATGGCAAGTCGGTCGAGCCAATGCAGGGACATGGACTGCAGGTCATGTCCATCGGCTTCATGATTCAGGGCGAGGATGTGCCGATGGTCTGGCGCGGCCCGATGGTCACGCAGGCGCTGGATCAATTGTTGAATCAGACGCGCTGGGATGGGCTGGACTATCTGGTGGTGGACATGCCGCCCGGCACTGGTGATATCCAGTTGACCCTGTCGCAAAAAGTACCGGTAACCGGCGCGATCATCGTAACCACTCCACAGGACATCGCACTGATGGATGCGCGCAAGGGACTCAAAATGTTCGATAAGGTGAGCATAAAAATACTTGGTATCGTGGAAAACATGAGCACGCACATCTGCTCGAAATGTGGGCATGAGGAACACATCTTCGGGAGCGGCGGAGCCGAAAAGATGTGTAACGACTACAACGTAGAGTTTCTCGGCTCATTGCCTTTGGACATCCGCATCCGCGAGCAGGCTGATTCCGGCAAACCCACCGTAGTGGCCGACCCAGACGGTGTAATTGCCAAGGAGTACAAACAGATTGCGCGACGTCTGGCGGTAAAAATTGCTGACATGGCGCAAGACTATAGCGCGGCATTTCCTAAAATTGTGATGCAGAAGACATAAGAATTAAACGCGAAGTGCAAAGTTTCATGGAGCATTTATATTTTCATTCTTTTCCCGGGACCATAACTTTGTATCGAACTAAACATGAGCATTAAATCAGACAAGTGGATTCGTCACATGGCCAAACAATACGGCATGATCGAGCCGTTCGAACCCGGTCAGGTGAAAGAAATGAATGGCCAGCGCATCGTGTCATATGGCACGTCGAGCTACGGCTATGACATCCGTTGCTCAGACGAATTCAAGCTGTTCACCAACATCAATAGCACCATCGTCGATCCGAAGAATTTCGATGCCAACTCTTTCGTCGAGCTCAAGAGCGACTATTGCATCATCCCGCCCAACTCTTTCGCACTGGCACGCACCGTGGAACACTTCCGCATCCCCCGCAACGTGCTGACCATTTGCCTGGGAAAATCTACCTACGCGCGATGCGGCATAATCGTCAATGTCACACCGTTAGAGCCGGAATGGGAGGGTTATGTGACGCTGGAGTTTTCCAACA
>JANMWF010000229.1:0-8383 GCA_031393845.1 Nitrosomonadales bacterium
GGTAGCGGTGCGGCAGGTATTCCAGAACCTCATAGATGTCCATTTGGGTGCTTGTGCTCATGAACGCTCCTTTCTTAAAGTCGCAATCTCTTGCTGCAGTATTTTTATTTTGTTGGCTAATTCATCCAAGTGACGCAGCTGGGCAGCATTTTTTTGCCACACTTTGTGCGAACTAAATGGAAAAATTCCAGTATATGTACCTGGTTCCCGAATAGATTTTCCGATCATCGTATAAGAAGAAATTTCGACATGATCCGATATCTGTGTATGTCCTAAAATACCGGTTCCACCACCTATTCGGCAATGGCGCCCGATGATCGCGCTACCTGCAATGCCTACACAACCAGCAATAGCGGTATGTGCACCAATGCGAACATTGTGCGCAATCTGAATCAAATTATCTAGCTTGACGCCATCCTCAATCACGGTGTCATCCAACGCGCCGCGATCTATAGTGGTATTCGCGCCGATTTCCACATCATTGCCAATGACCACACGTCCGATCTGCGGAATTTTCAACCAACGGCCTTCATCCATCGCTATGCCGAAACCGTCCGCGCCGATCACTACGCCGGAATGCGCTATCAGTCTGTTTCCCAAAATGCAATTATCATATACCACCACGCGTGGGTATAAGCGTGCGTTGATACCTATAGATACCCCTGCACCAATGCTGCATCCTGCCATAATCGCACAGCCAGCCCCTATCCTGGTGTCTGCACCGATCACTACATTCGGACCAATATAGGCAGTCGGATCAATATGAGCCCCTTCTTCAATCACGGCGCTGGAGTGTATGCCCGGTATAACCAAAGCTGGAGGATTCAGAAATGCGGAAACCTTGGCAAAATAAACATAAGGGTTGTCGCATACGATGCGGGGAAGTGATGTTGCCTCAGCGTCTGCCACGCCTATAATTATTGCAGTGGCACGCGTAACAGCAAGCAGTGGGCAATATTTTGCACTCGCCAAAAAAGTAAGATGCCCTACTTGTGCATTTTCCAGTGTAGCTATTTGATTAACCGTTGTCTCAGCATCACCCAGCAAACAACCGCCGAAAAGTGCTGCGATTTCTTTCAGGCTGTATTCAGCCCGCTTCATACTATTTGAATAGGATTTAGACTTATTTTTCATTTGCCATATATTTCAAAACCTTTTCGGTAATATCAATACTTGGGTTGCGATATACAGCCTCCTGTAATATCAAGTCATATTTTTCTTTTTCTGCAAGCGCTTGAATGGCCTTGTTTGCATGTTCCAGAACCACTGACATTTCCTCATTTTTGCGCAGGTTCAAGTCTTCGCTGAAACCACGCTGCATGCGCTGCAGGTTCATATTGAGATTGGCCAGTTCACGTTCCTTGTTGCGTTTTTCAGCATCCGGCAGTGTCAAGCCTTCCTTTTCCATGAGTGTTTGGACATCTTTCACCTGCTTAGCGACTTTCTTGATTTCCTGGTCGCGTCCGGAAAACTCCTTCTCAATCTTTTTCTCGGCTTTCACAGCCGGAGCAGATTCACGCAAAATGCGTTCAGTATTCACTATGCCGACCCGAAAATCGGCCGCCAATGCTTGAGTACAGCCGATCAACATTAATATCTGCATAAACTTCATACTCAAAGTTTTCATTTTTTCTCCTAACCTAATTTAAAATAACGAACCCAATGTGAACTGGAACATTTGCAACCTGTCACTAGGTTGCTTGTTTAGCGGCGCACCCACGCTAATTTTAAGTGGGCCAACTGGTGATACCCAGGTAATGGCGACACCAGTAGAATAACGTAAGCTGTCGGCTCCTGTCATCCCCAAGCCAAACACCGCGCCCGCGTCCACAAAAGCACTCAAGCGCACTGATCTATCCTTGCTCATTCCAGGCATGGGGAATAGTAATTCAGCGTTTCCAACTATGCGTCTTGTGCCACCCAAGGAATTATTATTAATGTCCCGCGGCCCAATAGAAAATGGCCTGAAGCCACGCACCGAGCCTGGCCCGCCAGCATAGAAATTCTTGAAGAATGGCACCGGTTTGCCGCCATAGCCTTCCGCACCTCCCGCTTCGCCATTCATCATAAGAGTCACATTTTGACTGATCGGGTAGAACCACTGATGCTGATAAGTAACCTTGAAAAACTGCTGATTGGAGATCGGCATGGCTACTTCCACAAAAGCACGCTGCACCGTTCCCGCCGTAGTGTAAATAGCGCTGTCACGGCTATCCTGACTCCAGCCCACCGAGCCTATAAGGTTGCTTGTAGAAGATCCAAAGACTCTAACGTAATCTTTCATTTGCAATGAACTGGCATCGGTAAGTGTCAGCTCGGTCTTTTCCGCCGATAAACCGTAATGCGTATTTTCGAAGTCGCTGATTGGTACGCCAAAACGCATTCCTCCGCCAATGGTTGATGATAGGTATGGGCTGATCGACGTGTAGGTGGAATTAACGTCGCGTTTATATACATCGAAGCCTCGGCTTATTCCATTATCAGTAAAATAAGGGTTGGTATAAGTGACAGAATATACTTTATTAACCTTGCCGGTATTCACCTGTGTAGACAAAACATTGCCGGTACCGAACAAATTTCGCTGAGTGACAGAGCCAGTAAACACCAGCCCAACGTTACTGGATATCCCCGCACCGATCGAAAAATCCCCAGTGGATTTTTCCTTAACAGCCAAACTAACATCTAGCTGGTCATTTGTACCAGGCACCGGGATGGTCTCAATATTTACCTCACTAAAAAAGTCCAAGCGATCGACTTTTTGTTTGGATGTCTTAATTTTAGACGCGGAATACCATGCGCCCTCCATCTGACGAAATTCGCGCCGGATCACAGCGTCGCGAGTTTTAGTGTTGCCAGTAATATCAATGTGCCGTACATAGGCTCGCGAGCCAGGGTCGACTACAAAGGTGAACCCAACTTGATGCTTTTCTTTATCTATATCCGGCACCGCATTGACATTAGCGAAGGCGTAACCATCCTCGCCAAGGCGGTCGCCTATTTTCTTGCTGGACTCGGTCAGCTCCTTGCGGGAAAACACATCACCCGTTTGTACTTTAATCAGTTTGCGCGTCTCTACATGCGGCAAGATATTCTCAGGCCCAGATACCTTAACATCGGAAACTGTGTACTTGGCGCCTTCGCTAAGATTAATGGTGATGTAAATGCTCTCCTTGTCCGGCGTGATAGAAACTTGGGTAGAGTCTATGGAAAACTCCAGATAGCCAGCGTCAAGATAAAGTGAACGCAAAATTTCCAAATCGGCAGACAGTTTTTGCTTGGAGTATTGATCATTTTTGGTAAACCAGCTAATCCAGTTTGGAGTTCCAAGTTGCATCAAGCCCTTCAATTTTTTTTCGTTGAAAGCTTGGTTACCGATAATGTTGATTTGCCTGATTTTAGAAGTTTCACCCTCTACCACATTAAAGGTGATAGCAACGCGGTTGCGTTCTAACTCGGTGACAGTAGTGTTGACTTTCACCCCGTATTTGCCGCGAGCTACATACTGACGCTTGAGTTCTTGCTCCGCTTTGTCCAAGGCAGATTTGTCGAAAATACGACCATCCGCCAGCCCCACCGACTTAAGATTGTCCTGCAGCGTATCTTTCGGAATGTCCTTCACTCCGTTAATTTCAATGCTGGCGATGGACGGACGTTCGCGCACCAACACAATTAACACCCCCTGTTGCATCTCAAGGCGTACGTCCTTGAAAAAACCAGTGGCGAACAGTGCACGGATTGCCGCAGCTGCATGCTCATCATCCAGCTTGTCACCAACCTTGACTGGTAAATAGCTAAATACAGTGCCTGCCTCAGTACGCTGTATACCTTCTACTCGAATATCCTTAACCACGAATGGTTCGATAGCTATGGCGGACGCGGCATACAACAGCGGGATAAGTCCCACTAGATTTTTCAATTTCATGTATTGTTTCAACCTAAAACAGGCGACTAAAGTCGTTAAACAACGCAAGGGCCATCAAGGCAACGAGCAGTGCAATTCCAATTTTTTGCCCGGCCTCCCAAGCCTTCTCGGACATCGGACTGCCCTTAATTAACTCGACAGTATAATACAGCAAATGCCCCCCATCTAATAATGGAATGGGCAGCAAATTCAACACCCCGAGACTAATACTGATCAGCGCCAGGAAACTTAGGTATGCGACCACACCCATCTGCGCGGATTGCCCAGCATAATCGGCAATGGTAATTGGCCCGCTCAGATTTTTCAGCGACATTTCTCCTATCACCATTTTCCCCAGCGACTTCAAACTTACCTTAGCAATTTCCCAAGTTTTGCGTACGGCATGTCCGAATGCTGCAAGCGGCGCATAATGCACTGTAGTCAACAAGGCGTCGAACTCACGTCGGTCTATGTACGGAGCAGCTCCAATCTTGCCTACCGTTATGTTCGCTTCGCTGGTTGCTTCAGGTGTGAGATTAAGAACCCGTAGCGTGCCGCTTCGTTCAATCTCCAACTGTAGTAGCTGTCCCGGATGCCCGCGCACTGCCCCCACCAGGTCTTTCCAATCTTCAATGTTCTGGCTATCTATTCGCAGAATTTTATCGTTCGGCAGTAGCCCTGCACGTTGTGCAATCCCGCCTTCTACCAACTTTCCGATGACGGGGCGTACCAGTGGCTGATATGGTTGTAAACCGAGAGAGTGCAAAAAATTTTCATCCATATTATCCCGAGTGAGCGCTTTCAGATTGAGCACATGCCGGACTAGATCTCCTTGTGCAGTGCGCGCTTCTATGCGCGCTTCGGTTGCACCTTGCAGAGCGAGATCCAATAATACCCAGCTCACTTGTTCCCAGCTCGGAATGGCTTGCTCATTAATGCTGACGATGGTTTCCTGCTCTTGCAAGAATGCTGATGCTGCAGGGGTATTCGGTAATACTTTGCCCAGCACAGGTTTAAGGCTCGGCACACCATAAATGAATAATGCCCAGAATAATAAAATAGCCAGTAGTAGATTGGCCAGCGGCCCCGCCACCACGATAGCCATGCGCTGCAGCACAGGCTGACGATTAAATGCAAGATGCAGCTCATGCGTTGCCACTTCACCTTCACGCTCATCCAGCATCTTGACATAACCGCCTAAAGGAATGGCGGAGATCACCCAATCTGTCTCGCTATTTGCAAAGCGTTTGGTGTAAATTGCCCTGCCGAAACCGACTGAAAAACGCAACACCTTCACACCGCACAATCGTGCGACCCAGTAGTGGCCCATCTCATGGATCACTACGAGTATTGCTATCGCGGCAAGGAAAGCCAGTAGTGTAATCATGATAAGCAAATCATATTTTTCATTAAGTCATTTGCCACTAAACGCGCAGCGGCATCCGCGCTTATCACATCTTCCAGCGTGTTAACCGTGGTTACCGGCAAGTCAGCCAGTACATCTTCTATCAGACGTGGAATGGCAAGGAAAGAAATCTGTTTGTTCAGGAATGCAGCCACGGCCACTTCATTGGCCGCATTTAGCACGGCTGGTGCTGTGCCGCCGGCGCGCAAAGCCTGATAGGCCAGAGCCAAGCCTGGGAAACGTATAAAATCCGGCGCGACAAAATCGAGGGTAGCCACCTTGAGCAGATCCAACGGTTCGACACCAGCTTCAATGCGTTCCGGATAAGCCAACGCATAAGCAATTGGGGTGCGCATGTCCGGATTGCTCAATTGCGCTAGTACCGAGCCATCCACATACTGCACCAGCGAATGAATAATGCTTTGCGGATGCACCACTACCTGAATCGCATCGGCGGGCGCGTTGAATAACCAGTGTGCCTCAATGACTTCCAGCCCCTTGTTTATCATAGTTGCGGAATCTACCGAAATCTTGCGTCCCATTATCCAATTAGGGTGCGCACATGCTTGTTCCGGTGTGACATGTTGTAATGCAGATAAAGTAGTATTAAGAAACGGGCCGCCAGATGCAGTGAGCAAAATTTTACTTACTCCGCTGGCCGCTAAACTATCTGTGTGATGACGGGAATAATTATAGGGCAAAGCCTGAAAGATGGCGTTATGCTCACTGTCGATGGGCAACAAAGTGGCACCATGTTTTTGTACCACATCCATAAACACTCGCCCCGCCATTACCAGAGCTTCCTTATTCGCCAGCAGAATTTTCTTGCCTGCACGGGCAGCAGCCAGCGTAGGGCGCAACCCAGCTGCACCGACAATGGCTGCCATTACCGTGTCTACCTCCGGCAATGACGCCACCCGCTCCAGCGACGCGACACCACATAAAACCTCCACATCCAGGCCAGCTACAGCAATACGCTGCGCCAGACGCATGGCTGCCTCCTCATCCAGCAATACAGCATAGCGAGGCGCGAAACGGATGCATTGCTCAAACAAAGTATTGTCTTGGCACTGCGCGGTGAGTGCCATGATGCGGTAGCGCTCGGGGTGGCGCGCCACTACATCCAATGTGCTGATCCCTATGCTACCAGTGGAACCAAGTATGGTGAGATGGCTTATGCTTCTCATGTCAGCCTTTGGAGCAGAATCACCATTGCAGCCAATGGCAAAGTGGAAGTCATGGCATCAATGCGGTCCAGTAGGCCGCCATGGCCGGGAAGCAATGCGCCGCTGTCCTTAACTCCAGCTTGGCGCTTAATAGCCGATTCGAACAAATCACCGATCACTGCCAGCCCCACCCATCCCCAAGAGGCTATCAGCATGCCGGACAGCGCTTCGTAGTTAGTGAAAAGGTCGTTTGTCCAAACAATCAGCAACACATACAAGGTGACGCCGAGCAGTGCGCCGAATACTCCTTCCCAAGTCTTACCGGGACTGATATTGGGCGCAAGCTTGTTCTTGCCAAATTTGCGTCCGCTGAAATAAGCAGCGATGTCTGCCACCCATACTAGCCCCATCACTCCCAATAGCCACCAGGGATTTTGTATACGCAAGTCCATCATCGCCAAGCCAGTCGGAATCAACAGTGTCCAACCAGTTAGCATCATTAACAACGGTTGGCGCACTTGCCAGCGGGCCTTCAGCCAAAGTGGCACCACTATCAACCATAACAGCGCTGACATGCCATATATCAGCAAATGCGATGACTCACGCTGCCCGGGATATTGCGTATCCAGCCAAACGATACCCAGCATCACAACCAGAGTCAGCCACACATAAACACTGACAGTCTTTCTGGTCAGCCTGGATAAGCGCGCCCATTCCAATGATCCTTGCATCACAATGATAATTACCAGCGCGGCCCACCCCAAAGTGGGCAATAAAAAGAGTGCTGACAGGAATAGCGCCAGCAGGATGACGGCTGTGATCACACGCTGCTTAAGCATTAGTTTTTCCGTCCTGCTTTCGCTCGCTCTGAACTTGTTCACTCGTTCGACCGAAGCGACGCTCCCGTGCGGAGTAGGACTGGATAGCCAATTTCAATGCTTCGCCATCAAAGGCAGGCCACAGCGTATCGGTGAAATATAACTCGGTATAAGCCAGTTGCCATAGCAGAAAATTGCTGATGCGTTTTTCACCGCCAGTACGGATAAACAAATCCGGATCAGGCGCATAATGCATGGAAAGATACGCTTCCAGATCTTCCTCATTAAAACCGCCCGCCAGATCAGGGCGCGCTTGCAGCATCACCTGCATAGCTTGCATAATATCCCAGCGCCCGCCGTAGTCAGCGGCAACAGTAAGCGTCAAGCTAACATTGCCTGCAGTCAATTGTTCCGCATCCAAAATGCATTGATTAAGATTGGCATCGAAACGGCTACGGTCACCTATTATTTTTAGCCGAATATTATTTTCGTGCAACTTGGATACTTCACGTTCAAGCATTTTCAGGAATAACTGCATCAGAGAAGAAACTTCGTCTGCCGGTCGTCGCCAGTTCTCGCTGCTAAAGGCAAATAGGGTAAGGTATTCGACCCCCAGTTCGCGGCAGACTTTCACGATCTCGCGTACAGTTTCCACACCGCGCTGATGTCCGGCAATACGTGGCAAATAGCGTTGCTTTGCCCAGCGACCATTACCATCCATGATGATGGCAATATGGCGTGGCACTTGAGATATAGCCGGGACGGTGCGAGTGGGACTTTGAAATAACGCCATCAAAAACCTCTGAAGCAATCTCGCCAGGACAGCGACTCTTTTAGTCGCACAAGCGAGCAATACGCTCGCTTTCTGATGGTATACGACTCCATAAATATGCAGTGCAGTTAAACTGCCATCAGGTCTATTTCTTTTGTTTGCAGCGACTTGTCTACTTCTACTACGAAATGATCAGTAAGTTTCTGTACCTCATCCTGCCCACGGCGCTCATCGTCTTCACCGATTTCTTTATCCTTGAGCAACTTTTTAAGATGCTCGTTGGCATCGCGACGTACGTTGCGTATAGCCACCTTAGCGTTC
>JANMWF010000246.1:0-5018 GCA_031393845.1 Nitrosomonadales bacterium
GTAAACGCCCCGGCCGCATTGAGCCACGTGCCGTCAAGCGACGACCTAAAACCTACCCGCTATTAACCACTCCACGTGCGCTCGCACGTGCACATATTCGAAAATATGGGCATCCTGAAAAAATTAAGTAAGTGCCATTCGACCCTGCCCTTTTATTTTCTATCTTATGTTTCAGCATTGGGTGCAACCCGTTGTCGTTTGCCGGGATAACAACCCAGTGAATGTGGTTGGACATGGAGCAGTAAGCGAGTGCTTCAACTTGGTGTTTATCGCTGTAACTTTAAGCCACGACAGATATGCTTCCCGATCTTCAGCGATGAAAGGAATGTCATCGCGCCGACAGCCTCATTGGATTACGCAATAAGGAAGGCCGACAATCACTGTTCGTGGTAATCTGAGCATCGGTTAAGATTAACACGGGTAATTGGTTGACAGCTACTCTATCACTCGCTAAATTCCATACCTTGGCAATTCAGTCAATAAAAGGAAAAAATCATGGCTGTTCTCGTCGGTAAGCTTGCACCAGACTTTACTGCTGTTGCAGTAATGGGCAACAATGAAATAAACGAAACTTTTAGTTTGACTAACTACTTGGACGGAAAATTCGGTGTGGTGTTCTTTTATCCGTTGGATTTTACTTTCGTATGTCCTTCCGAATTGATTGCTTTCGATCATCGTCTAGACGAATTCAAGGAGCGTAAAACCGAAGTAATCGGCATTTCCATTGATTCACAGTTCACACATCTGGCTTGGAAAAATACACCCGTTAATAAGGGCGGCATCGGTCAGGTACGCTACCCGTTGGTGGCCGACATTAAGCACGAAATTTGCCGTGCATATGACGTTGAACATAAGGATGGGGTGGCTTTACGCGGTTCGTTTTTGATAGACCGTGGCGGTGTGGTACGCCACCAGGTGGTGAACGATCTACCGCTGGGTCGCGACATTGATGAGATGCTGCGTATGGTAGATGCATTGCAGTTTCACGAGGAGCATGGTGAAGTTTGTCCAGCTGGTTGGAGCAAGGGTAAAGCTGGAATGGATGCCTCTTCTGAGGGTGTAGCGAAGTACTTGGCCGACCACGCTGAAAAATTATAAGCACTTATTTTCACGTTACGCAAAGGCTCCCTCGGGAGCCTTTTTATTGATCTCAAAAATAGACAAGGACTGCTACAATTCGACCATACTGTTACAATTTTGCAAAGCACTCATGCTGATCTGGCTCGTCATTCTTTATCTGATGATTTCCATCGGAATCGGCTTGTATGCCGCCACGCGCGTACATAATGTCAAAGATTATGTGATGGCCGGCCGACACTTACCGCTGTATGTTGTAACTGCCACAGTGTTTGCTACCTGGTTCGGGGCGGAAACAGTGTTGGGAATATCCACAAAGTTCGTCCAACAGGGCTTGAGAGGAATAGTTGAGGACCCTTTCGGCGCCAGCATGTGTCTGATTTTGGTGGGCACATTCTTCGCCGCCAAGCTTTATAGGATGAACCTGATGACCATCGGCGATTATTACCGGCAACGCTACGATCGCACGGTGGAGGTACTTACCAGCCTAACCATCATAGCCTCATACTTGGGCTGGGTATCAGCGCAAATTACAGCGTTGGGCCTGGTGTTCTCCTTCATCACTCAAGGTGCGATTTCACCTGGCGAAGGCATGGTGGTTGGCGCTGGCATTGTGCTGGTTTACACCCTGTTCGGCGGCATGTGGTCGGTGGCGCTAACAGATGCTTTCCAGATGACGATTATTGTTGTCGGCATGTTGTACTTGGCTTGGCTGCTGTCCGGTATAGCAGGTGGGGCAGGAACGGTTATAGACCATGCCGCACATGCCAACAAGCTTATTTTATGGCCGCAACTGGAAACCAGAGATGTGCTCGCATTCATCGGCGCAGCGGTAACCATGATGCTAGGCTCCATCCCACAGCAGGACGTATTCCAGCGGGTCATGTCAGCAAAAAATGAAAGAACTGCCGTACGCGGCACACTACTCGGTGGCATCCTGTATTTCCTGTTCGCCTTCATTCCCATTTTTCTGGCTTATTCCGCCACGTTGATTGATCCTGTTATGGTGGCCACGCTGATCGACAAAAACGCACAGTTAATTCTGCCAACGCTGATCATGAACCACACGCCGGTGTTTGCCCAGGTGATGTTCTTTGGCGCACTGCTTGCCGCTATTATGAGCACTGCCAGTGGCACGTTACTGGCACCGTCAGTGACTTTTACCGAAAATATCCTGAAAGGTATTATCGGTCACCAAAGCGATCGACATTTTTTGTGGACCATGCGCGTTGTTGTTGTATGCTTCGCCGTGGCTGTTACCTTGTTTGCGCTAAATTCCACATCGAGTATATATTCGATGGTGGGGAACGCCTACAAGGTGACGTTAGTGGCAGCATTCATTCCGCTGGTGTGTGGACTGTACTGGAAGCGAGCGAACACGCAAGGTGCGTTGTTTGCAATTGTCGCGGGCCTGTCTTCCTGGCTGCTGCTTGAAATTTTCAATCCTGGAGGACTGTGGCCACCGCAACTGGCGGGCTTGCTGATGAGTGCATCAGGCATGTTGGTCGGCTCGCTGCTGCCTGATTTGAAGCGCCGCCGTCATGCCGCTCATCAGATTTAATATCGGGCATGGCCGTCATGCTACTGTCACAATTCTGTCATACCATCGCAAGTTGTTTGTCATGTAAACAACGGAGAAAATAATGACTGCGAATATTCTGGTAGTGGAAGACGAACTTGCGATACAGGAACTGCTGGCGTTCAATATAACGCAATGTGGCTACCGCGCAATCGAGGCATATGATGCCGATGGTGCTTGGACACATATCAACCATGAGTTGCCTGATCTAATCCTGCTTGACTGGATGCTGCCCGGTAGCAGTGGCGTGGAATTGGCGCGCCGTCTGCGCGCCAATCAACGGACACGTAATATTCCCATCATAATGCTGACTGCGCGTACCGATGAACGCGATAAAATTCTGGGGCTGGAATCAGGCGCAGACGATTACATAACCAAGCCATTTTCGCCGCGTGAATTGATGGCTCGCATCCGTGCCGTGCTACGCCGCCGAGCGCCACAAATGAGTGATGAAACAGTTGTTGCGGGTGGGCTGGAATTATCGCCCGCGATGCATCGTATCAATGCCAATGGAGCAATGATTGATCTGGGGCCGACCGAGTTTCGTTTGTTACATTTTTTTATGACCCATCCCGAGAGAGTCTATAGCCGCTCGCAGCTGCTCGACCAAGTTTGGGGCGATCATGTATTTGTGGAAGAACGCACAGTGGATGTGCACATTCGCCGTCTGCGCCAGGCGCTTGAGCCCTCCAGCTTCGACAGTTTGATTCAGACTGTGCGTGGTAGCGGCTACCGTTTTTCATGCAATTAAACTGAATGGTTAGAGGTGCCCTAAAGCGTAGCCGTAATCCATCCCGTCAATTGTAATCTTTTTGCATCATGCCGGAATGTGGTTTCCCACCGCTTTGCACATCATAATAATGGCGCAGCGTAATATTTAAAGGCTACACCATGTTTGATTTTTTGCGGCGCGCATTTTTTCCCCCATTTGCCTTATTGCTTCTCTCCCTGCTAGTGTGGGCAACAGCAGGAGCGTTACTTGCTACCCTATTCTTTAGTATATCTCTGCTGATATTTCTAGTTCTTCACTTGCGCCAACTCGAAGCACTTGATTACTGGCTGGCAGACTCTAGTGGGCGTACGGTGCCTGATGGTACTGGGTTGTGGGAGGAGGTATTTGCTCGACTGAACAGGATGGTACGTCAACACCGCAAAGAACATGAGCAGCGTGTCGCAGCGCTACAGCACATGGAGCAGGCTACCTCGGCGCTGCCAGAAGGAGTGGCCATACTCGATGAATCCTACCACATTGAATGGTGCAACCCGCTTGCTGAACAACATTTCGGCCTGGACAGCAAGCGCGACATCGGCCAGCAGATCACTTATCTGGCGCGTCAGCCTGAATTCGTGCAGTACCTTGCCATGCGCGAATTCAGCGAGCCGCTAGTTCTAAGCGGTGCACGGCAGGACGGGCTGACGCTGTCTATTAAACTGATTCCCTACGGTGGCAACAAGCTGCTATTGATCAGCCGCGACATTACCCATCTGGAACGCATTGAGACCATGCGCCGTGATTTTGTCGCTAACGTGTCGCATGAGTTACGCACACCGCTTACGGTAGTGAACGGTTTTGTTGAGACCTTGCATGACATGCCCAACCTTGAAAACAGCATGGCACGCCGCGCGCTGCACTTGATGGGCGAGCAAACGCACCGCATGGAGCGGCTGGTGGACGATTTACTTACCCTGTCCAAGCTGGAGGACACACTCAATGTCTTGCAGGAGGAAACCGTGGATGTATCCGGGCTTTTACGCTCGCTGCATCAGGAGGGACAATCTTTGAGTGCGGAGAAACATACTTTGCGGTTGGAGCTCGCGAGCAGTTGCGCTCTGCTTGGCAACGCTGATGAGTTACGCAGCGCCTTTGGTAATCTGATATCAAATGCAATCCGTTACACCCCGCAGGGGGGCGAGATTTTGGTGAGCTGGTACGAGCAGGGCGACCAGCCGGTTTTTAGTGTGCAGGACAGCGGCATTGGCATTTCGCCGCAACACATTCCGCGCCTGACAGAGCGTTTTTATCGGGTGGACTGCAGTCGCTCACGAGAAACCGGAGGCACAGGTCTGGGTCTGGCAATTGTCAAACACATAGCTAGCCGACATCAGGCGCGGCTGGAGATTACCAGCGAGGAAGGCACGGGCAGTACCTTCAGTATTGTATTTCCGGCCAGTCGACGCCTGTCATTTCGAGCAGAAGAAGTGATTGCCACTTAGTGACACCACGACATGCCAAGGTCGGATATTCAATAACATTGTCTACATTCAGGCCAGGTTTTTAACATACCATGCCATCGATTTTTCCAGACCCTGGGCAATTGAGTGACTAGGCACATAACCCAGAAAAGAATGGACTTTTGAAATA
>JANMWF010000278.1:0-2194 GCA_031393845.1 Nitrosomonadales bacterium
CTGCCGGTGGCCAAGGTAATCCGCGTTGAGCGCGACCCTGCCTATCCTTTTGCGCGCATTCTATGTGCCCCGATTGCGGGGGTGGATAAGCGGCGCCAACTGTTGATCTTGTCCGTGCTACTGAAGTTACCGGAGCGCCCGGAGGTGGTTGTGGAAGCCACGACCGACAAGCCTAAAAATGGCAGACGGGGGAACCGGTGAGAGATCACATTCAGAAAGACCAGGAATTCCAGTTGCCCGTCAGCCGTTCTTTCATCGCAGCTAGCCTGCTTGTTGCGCTGATGCTCGATTGGTTGCCGTGGCAAGGTGTCTGGCTTGTGTTCCGTCCAGATTTTGTCGCGCTGGTATTGCTCTACTGGTGCACGCACAAACCGTATCACATCGGCATTAGCATTGCGTGGGCGGTAGGCATACTTGCCGATGTTGCGGATGCAAGTTTCTTTGGGCAGCATGCACTGGCATACTCGGTATTGGCTTTCAGCGGCATCGTGTTGCATCGCCGGGTGCTGATGTTCAATTTGCGCCAGCAGACCCTGCAAATCTTCCCGTTGTTATTGCTTGCATATGCGATTTACGCCGCAGTGCATTGGCAGCTGCGCGGCAATATTTCATGGGAATACTTCATCGGCAGTGTAGTGTCGGCCTTGCTGTGGGCACCATTGACCATATTGTTGCAGGCCTTGCGTCGTCCCCGTGCTGCATCTGATCAGTTATGAAGCGTCACATCGAGTTTAAAGACACTCAACGAGAAATTCATAATTTTCGGCTACGTCTGGCGCTAAGTTTAGGGTTTGTACTACTTCTGCTGTTAATACTGCTGGTGCGTTTTGTATATTTGCAGGTGATGCAACAGAGCCACTACCAAACTTTGGCAGAGAATAATCGCATTTCCATTGTGCCCATTGCGCCCAGCCGCGGTCTGATACTTGACCGCAATGGCGTAGTTCTGGCACATAATTATTCTGCTTATACTTTAGAAATAACATTAAGCAAGGTGGTCGATCTGAAGGCGACGATTGATGAGCTTGCAAAGATAATTGAAATTCAGCCCGGAGATCGCAAGCGCTTTAAGAGACTGCTGGCCGATAGCCGTAAATTTGAGAGCCTGCCAATACGCAATCGCCTGTCGGATGATGAGGTGGCGCGCTTTGCTACGCAGCGCTATCGTTTCCCCGGTGTGGAAATCAAGGCACGCTTGTTCCGTGAATATCCATACCACGAACAGATTTCCCACCTGGTCGGTTACATCGGCCGTATTAATGAGAGTGAAATTGCACAGCTCGAGGAGGATGAAATGGCCGCGAATTATCGTGGCTCTGATTACATCGGCAAGACTGGCATCGAGCAAAAATACGAGAGTGAATTGCATGGTAAAACCGGCTTCCAGCAGGTAGAAGTCGATGCGGGAGGGCGCGAGGTGCGGGTGCTGTCGCGTACCCCACCTATATCGGGCAACAACTTGGTACTAACGATAGACGCCAAGTTGCAGGGAATTGCCGAGCAGGCATTCGGCAATTATCGAGGTGCGTTAGTGGCAATAGACCCAAGCAATGGGGAGGTATTGGCCTTTGTCAGCAAGCCGGGCTACGATCCAAACCTGTTCATTGATGGTATTGATGAACAGAGTTGGAATGAGCTGAACAACTCGCCCGATGTGCCACTCAACAATCGCGCATTGCGTGGCCAATATTCACCAGGCTCCACCATCAAGCCGTTCATGGCATTGGCTGGGCTGCATTACAAGAAGCGCACCCCTGGCTACGCTATCAGTGACCCGGGTTACTTCAGCCTGCCCGGTAGTCGTCACCAATACCGTGATTGGAAAAAGGGTGGGCACGGCAGCGTAGACTTGTTTAAATCCATCGTGGTGTCGTGTGATACTTATTATTATGGGCTGGCCACTGAACTGGGCATAGACAACATATACAGTTTTTTTTCGGAGTTTGGATTCGGTAAGAAAACCGGCATTGATTTGGAAGGCGAGGTTTCCGGCTTGATGCCGTCGCAGGAGTGGAAGCAGAAACGTCACAAACAAAAATGGTATGCCGGCGACACGGTTTCGGTTGGTATTGGCCAGGGCTACAATCTGGTTACCCCGCTGCAATTGGCTTACGCCACTGCGATACTGGCAAACGATGGAGTGGCCTACCGCCCGCATCTGTTGAAGGTGGTGCAAAGCTCGCGCACTAGCGAA
>JANMWF010000085.1:0-3846 GCA_031393845.1 Nitrosomonadales bacterium
CCAGACACAGGGCATTAATCAGACGGCGACGTGTGTAGAGTGTCAGCATGATCAGCTCGTGGATCCCTCGCGTTTCGTCAGCATGTACAACATATAACGTGCCAGCGACAACACAATGAAAGTGATCAAGAACAGAATGAGTCCGAGTTCAACCAGCGCTGAGGTATATAGCTCGCCCACTGCCTCATTGAATTCGTTGGCCAGCGCGGAGGAGATGCTATTACCCGGCATCAGTAGCGAGGCACTCAATTTATGCGCATTGCCGATGACGAAGGTGACCGCCATGGTTTCGCCCAATGCACGCCCCAGTCCGAGCATAATACCGCCAGCCACACCGATCTTGGTATAGGGCAGTACCACATGCCACATCACTTCCCAAGTGGTAGCGCCCAAGCCATAGGCAGATTCCTTGAGTAGGGTAGGAACAACCTCAAATACATCGCGCATCACCGAGGCAATAAAGGGAATTACCATGATGGCCAGAATGATGCCTGCAGTGAGCACACCTATACCCATGGGAATGCCCTGAAACAAAGGCCCCAATATCGGCAGCGGACCTAGTTTTTCAATGAGCCAAGGCTGAACATGGTCAGCAAACAGCGGAGCAAATACGAATAAACCCCACATGCCGTAAATAATGCTGGGGATGCCAGCCAGCAGTTCGATGGCAATGCCCAGTGGACGGCGTAACCAGCGCGGTGACAGTTCAGTGAGGAAAAGCGCGATGCCGAAACTGACTGGGATGGCGATCAGCAAAGCGATGGCAGAGGTTACCAGCGTGCCAACTATCGGAACGAGTGCGCCAAATTCGTCCGTGACCGGATTCCATTCCGCGCTGGTTAAAAATTGGAAACCGAATGCCTTAATGGAGGGTAGGCTGCCGATTATCAGCGAAACGATGATGGCGACGAGCAGTACGAGCACTGCAAATGCAGACAAGCGAGTGACATTGCGGAACAGAATGTCCAGCAAATTATGGCGCTTCATATGAACTTCACGTAAAAACGTCGGCATGATTTTTTAAAAGTGCTCAAAATTTGAGGGAGCCCGGCCCCCTCAAATTTTATCCGGCAAGAATTATATCTTGCAAACACACGCTGCCAGAGCGCTTAAGTAGACTATTATTTCCAGATCGCCGTACCCTTGTTATCCTTGACCTGTGATTTCCAGGCGGCGCGCACCAGTTTCTGAACTTTTTCCGGCATGGGTACATAATCCAGAGCCTCAGCCATCTTGCCGCCATTGATGTAAGCCCAGTTGAAGAACTTTAGTACCCCTTGAGCTGTTTCAGGTTTGTCTTGCGTCTTGTGCATCAGAATGAAAGTGGCGCCGGTGATGGGCCAGCTTTCTTTGCCTGGTTCATTGGTCAACAACTCATAAAAACCTGGAGCCTTTTCCCAGTCAGCGTTGGCAGCGGCAGCCTTGAACGACGAGTCATCTGGTTTGACAAACTGACCGTCATGGTTCTTTAGTTGTGCATAAGTCATTTTATTCTGCAGAGCATATGCATATTCTACATAACCGATGGAATTTTTTATGCGCTGCACATAAGATGCCACGCCTTCATTACCTTTGCCGCCAGTGCCTGCTTTCCAGGAGACGGCAGTGCCTTCGCCAACCGCAGATTTCCATTCTGGACTAACCTTGGACAGGTAGTTGGTGAAGATGAAGGTGGTGCCTGAACCATCGGAGCGATGTACTACGGTGATGGTTTCATTGGGCAGTTTAGCGCCTACATTCAGCGCCATTAGCGCTGGATCATTCCACTTGGTGATCTTGCCGAGGAAAATATCGGCTAGCACCTTGCCGTCCAGTTTTAGCTGCCCGGCTGCAACTCCGGCTACATTAATGACAGGTACTACGCCGCCCATGACTGCCGGGAATTGCATCAGGCCGTTCTTTTCCAGCTCTTCGGGTTTCAACGGCATATCGGAGGCGCCAAAATCTACTGTCTTGGCGATAATTTGTTTGATGCCACCGCCGGAACCAATGGATTGGTAGTTCAGGCTGATACCGGTTTGGGTTTTATAAGTATCTGCCCATTTGGCGTAAATTGGATAGGGGAAGGTGGCACCTGCGCCGGTAAGGTTAATGGCCGAAGCATCGACTGCTAATGACAAAGAGGCGGCAAGGCCAAATATATAAAGAAAACGATTTAGTTTGGTCATATTCTCTCCAAAAGTTAGGTACGCTACAAAGTAGCCTCCATAAACTATAGCCATTTTTTATTACATAATTATTACACAGAGTAGCAGTCTGTCGGATACCGCTCCATTAAAAAACTACAAAGAAACAAATCACCATGACAATATTTTATATTAATTTTTTATAAACAATAAGTTGAATTTATTTTGGCAAATTCCATGCCGCTTCCGGTGTCAGATGTTGGGACGAGTGAATACATACATTAAGAGCCACAATGTTACGGTGTTGATGTGTGACTTAAGTATTTCCTGCAAAATAACGTCAAGTGGTATTTGATAGTTATGTTAATGAGATGCTGAAAAGAAGCTCGTATAGAGATTGAAAAGTGATATCAGATCAAATTTATCGAGATTGGGATAGACCAAGATCATGTGCATATGTTGATATAGTCTGCTTCACCATATCGGGTGACGAAATTTGTAATGGTGATCAAGAGCCTTATGGCAAGAGCATTTTTAAAATAATGTAAAAATGAAAAAATTGTGTGGGGGGCCTTAGGGGCTGGCTATAAGCGTGATAAATCTCAGTGTTTGTACCATGCGGCATTGACTAGATTGGGGTATTCCGGTTTGCCTAGGCTACCGTTATAGCGGCCTAGAGCGCGGTAGAGATCGCCCTTTTCAATGTCGAGGTAGTGGCGCAGGATGGTACAACCATATCGCAGGTTGGTGCGCAGGTGGAACAAATTGCCCTCACGTTGGCCGATGAGATTCAACCAAAACGGCATTACTTGCATATATCCTCTCGCCCCCACGCTGGATACAGCATATTTCTTGAAACCGCTTTCTACTTGAATAAGTCCCAACACCAATTGCGGATCTAATCCGGCGCGCGTGGCTTCGTAATACACAGTCTTGAGGAAGTTCACGCGATAGCCCTCGTCCGGAATGCGTTTCTCCAAGCGGTGCGATGTGTTATTCAACCAAGTGCCGTATTCCAGTTGTGATGCAAATGTCAGCGTGGGCGGTGCTTGATCCGAAATGGAGTGGTTTAACGAGATTTGCACGCTGGCAGATAGAGGTTGGTAGGTTTGCGCGCCGCCATATGTTGCGTGAGTGAACAGCAATCCCGCCGTCAACAAGGGTAGCAAAATGTAATTTGAATAACATTCTTGAATCGGTCGCATAGCTTTAAGGAGGGCTCTAAAAAATCCACCTTTCGCACCTTATGCTTTTTAAGATAGCTATGTTTACGGCAAGTTACTGAAATACTTTAAGGCGATGCTAACCAAAGCAACAGTGGTCGCATCTGAATCAGCGTGTCCTATTGTAACCAGAAGCGTTGACGAAAGCCCGGTATCCAAGCGGCTGCGAGCGCGGTGTCCGGTTTGTCGCCGGTGGCCGGCCGCTATAAGGCTAATTGCACGAACCTAACAATATCTTGCAATGGGATTTGTTGCGCTTCTTCATCGCGCCGCCCTTTGTATTCAACCATGGGCACTTCTTGGTTGAGACCGCGATCCCCGATTACGATACGATGCGGGATGCCGATGAGTTCTAAATCAGCAAACATTACGCCTGGACGTTCGTTGCGGTCATCAAGCAATACTTCAATTCCTGCCGCGCCAATATCAGCATACAGTTGTTCTGTCGCTATACGTACGTCTTCGCTCTTATTGATTCCAATAGGAGCAAGTGCCAC
>JANMWF010000075.1:0-4366 GCA_031393845.1 Nitrosomonadales bacterium
GTGCCGGCGTTGTGGTTAACATACATTTGGGCTGGCTCCTCGGGTGATGGACGGGTGTTTCGCAACTCCACCTTACCACTCGTCGAGCCAGTCTGCTTTTATTCATTGAATCACAAGGTTGGCATTAAGTAAGTGCCATTCGGTAGCGTCCCCTTTTTTCATGACGCAGCCCGACGCGGTGTGACGGCGGCGCAGTATTATCGTGTTCGTGCCTCTCGCTGATTAGAACGACGTTGGGCGTCCGTAGGTCTTGATATAAGGAGTGTAGAGAGCGATGTACACGATACTCGGCGCTAATGGCGTCATTGCTCGAGAGCTATCCCGGGCACTTGTTTCATTTTCCCCGGCCATCCGACAGGTGAGTCGCAATCCTCGGAAGGTCAATCCGACCGATGAGACCTTCGTAGCCGATCTATTGGACGCGCGTGCGACTGCCAATGCCATTTCAGGAAGTGAAGCCGTCTACCTGGTGGCCGGCTTGAAGTACGACACGTCTGTCTGGCAAGAGCAATGGCCCCAAGTGATGCGCAATGTTATTGATGCCTGCACACATCATGGCGCCCGTCTGGTGTTCTTCGACAACGTATTTGCCTATGGGCGCGTGGATGGGTTGATGACTGAGGATACGTCATTCAACCCGATCAGCAAGAAGGGCGAAGTCAGGGCAAAGATTGCAACCATGCTGCTAGAGGAAATGCAGAGTGGCAATCTGCAGGCGATGATTGCGCGTGCGGCCGACTTCTATGGTCCTAATGCAGTAAACAGCTTTCCACATGCCATGGTATTTGAGCGTCTCAAGGCAGGAAAATCGCCACAGTGGATAGGCAATCCGCATGCCGTCCACACCTTTACGTATACGCCGGACACCGGCCATGCGTTAGCAGTGCTAGGAAGATCACTGGAGGCATATGGCCAGACATGGCATTTGTCAACGGCCAAGGAGCCGCTTACGGGGCAGGCTTTATACGTTTGGCCTGCGAGTTGGCAAATCAGCCCTGCAAGCTTCAAGTACCACCTCGTTGGATTCTGAGGCTCATGGGTATCTTCATGCCAGTACTTCGCGAAAACGAGGAAATGATGTACCAGTTTGAACATGACTATCGCTTCGATAGTAGCAAGATTGAGTCCATTTTTGGCTTGCAAGCGACGCCATACCGCCAAGGCATCAAAGAGTCACTGCAGCCTGGAACACAAAGCCGTGCATAATGAATAAGATTAGATCGTAAGAACGAAGCGAAGCCACGATCTGAACCGTTTGTTGGACAAACTTGGCTCAGAGTGCGGGTCGGGTCTCATAGAAAATCTGAAAAGAAAAGGGGGGGCTAGCCTTTACGTGAAGCATGGTCACAATTCTCTTTCGTATATCCAATCGTGCTAAAAGGGTAGCGTCACCTTTTTTTGTTTATCCCATGGGCCTTCGAGCTTATTTCCCCACCAGTCTCACAGTTTAGAGCGGTCGAGCGCCATCACCTTAGTCCATGCTGCAACAAAATCGTGCACAAACTTCTCTCGTGCGTCGTCCGCAGCATAGACTTCTGCGACAGCGCGCAGCTCGGAGTTCGACCCGAAAACAAGGTCAACGGAGGTGGCCGTCCATTTGAGCGTACCTGTCCCGCGATCAAGCCCCTCGTAAACTCCCTCGGAGTTGGATGACTTCGCCCATTTGGTCGACATATCCAGTAGGTTAATGAAGAAATCATTGCTCAACGTCCCAGGCCGGTCGGTAAACACACCATGTGCAGATTGTCCGGCATTTGCATTCAGGGTCCGCATGCCGCCAACTAGAACGGTCATTTCAGGAACTGTCAGGGTCAGGAGGCTTGCCCGATCAACTAGCATTTCCGCCGGTGACCTACGGTTATCCGCACTGAAGTAGTTACGAAACCCGTCTGCGGTAGGTTTGAGCACAGCAAAAGAATTCACATCAGTCTGCTCTTGAGATGCATCCGTGCGTCCCGGCGTGAAAGGAACCTGCACGTCATGTCCAGCCTTCTTCGCGGCTTGCTCAATAGCTGCGGCTCCACCCAGAACGATCAGGTCGGCAAGCGATACCTTCTTGTCGCCCGATTGCGCGCGGTTAAAGTTTGCCTGAATGCCATCAAGATGTTTCATTACCTTTGCCAGCTCATCCGGGTTGTTGACCTCCCAATTTCTTTGCGGTTCGAGGCGAATGCGCGCCCCATTAGCACCACCGCGCATGTCGGTGCCGCGGAAACTAGCGGCAGACGCCCAGGCGGTTCTGACAAGTTCGGGAACGCTTAACCCCGAGGCAAGAATCTGAGACTTTAGCTGAGTGATATCTTCTGCGCTAATCAGGTCATGATCGACAGTTGGAACCGGATCTTGCCATAGTAATGCCTCGTCGGGAACCTCAGCGCCAAGATAGAGTGCGCGCGGGCCCATGTCGCGGTGTGTCAGCTTAAACCATGCCTTGGAAAAGGCGCGTTCGAATTCATTTGGGTCCTCCTGGAAGCGCTTGGCAATCTTGCGGTAGCTCGGGTCGAACTTAAGCGAAAGATCCGTCGTGAACATGATAGGAGCATGCCGCTTCGACGGATCGTGAGCATCTGGCACGATGTTTGATCCACTCATATTATCGGGAACCCACTGAATCGCCCCTGCGGGACTCTTCGTTTGTACCCAATCAAAGGCGAACAGGTTGCCTAAGAATTGTGTAGTCCAAGCGATGGGGTTGACGGACCATGCGCCTTCCAAACCGCTGGTGATGGTGTCACCAGCATTGCCGTTGCCACACTTGTTTTCCCAGCCAAGACCTTGCTGTTCAATGCCCGCAGCTGCGGGTTCTGGACCCAGGCACTTGAATGGGTCATAGGCACCATGGGCTTTACCGAACGTATGCCCGCCTGCAATAAGTGCAACGGTCTCTTCATCGTTCATCGCCATGCGACCGAACGTCTCGCGAATGTCCCGAGCAGCCGCGAGCGGATCCGGGTTGCCGTTCGGCCCCACTGGATTCACATAGATCAGGCCCATCTGAACAGCTGCAAGAGGGTTTTCCAGCGTTCTATCACCACTATAACGTTCATCAGCGAGAAACTTAGCCTCAGGTCCCCAGTAGACCAGGTCGGGCTCCCAGTCATCCTTACGCCCACCAGCAAAGCCAAAGGTTTTGAAACCCATCGATTCCAGCGCCACATTCCCGGTCAGGGTCATCAGGTCGGCCCAAGAAATCTTCCGACCGTATTTTTGCTTGATCGGCCAAAGCAATCGCCGCGCCTTGTCCAGGTTAACATTGTCAGGCCAGCTGTTGAGCGGCTCGAATCGCTGTTGACTGCCACCGGCGCCGCCGCGTCCGTCAGACACGCGGTACGTGCCCGCGCTGTGCCAGGCCATCCGAATAAAAAATGGTCCATAGTGACCATAGTCTGCTGGCCACCATGCCTGTGACGTCGTCATCAACGTTTCGATGTCCTTCTTAACGGCCTTAAGGTCGAGAGTCTTAAACTCCTTAGCGTAGTTGAATTCAGCACCCATTGGATTGGACTCAGCTGCATGCTGACGAAGAGGTTTGAGATCCAGCTTTTCAGGCCACCAGAATTGGTTCGACATCGGTTTACCCTGAGCATTAGCAACGCTTGATATCACACCAGATGTCATGACTATCGCTAAAACGGTAAGCAAATATATTGATTTTTTTTGCATGGAAATTCCCACCTTTGAGTAAGTATAAATTCCTAGATGTAAATATTAGCAAGGTAATTACAAGAATGGAATAAGAAAATTTCATATTTTGTGGCTAAGCAAGCTTTAAAACATTGCATTCAGATGCAAACCCAAAAATCTGGACTACACGCAATGCTGTTTGGTTAAAGGGCGCCTCTAAAAATTCAAATTTCTAGGCAAAACAAGGCACGAGTAAAAAATTTGAGCGCGGCATATAGTTGATAGGTAAGCTATAATTTTTTTCGAGTAACGCCGTATTTCGGGTAACGCCGTATGGTGACGAAACGGGGTAAGCAAGCAAGCCGCAAAGCGGCTGCTCGCAAAATTGGATTTTTAGAGGTGCCCTAAAGAAATTTCGTTCGCACTGAGCTTGTCAAAGGGCTCTGGGTGAGCGGCTGGTGGCTCGACAATCTCACCACGAACGGTTAAACGAATAGTATTTAGGCCACACGAATTTATTTGAATTTGGAAAAAAGGGAATCGTCCCGAATGGCACTTACTTAAGAGCATTTTAAATGCTATCATTTTGTTTTTATATGATATTTATTGCTCTGACGCGATATTTTATATAGTTCTCGAATATTCCATTCTTTACTACTATCACCAAAAATAAAGGTTTCGCTCGGATTCGGCGCTATTACGACAGCACATCCTATCGCAGCCACTCAATATATCTGCATGA
>JANMWF010000120.1:0-5504 GCA_031393845.1 Nitrosomonadales bacterium
CAGCTCCGCTTAGGAGCCATTGGGTAGGTGATGGTTTTTCTGTGCGATCGGTTTTGATTGACATGGCTATTACATAGGAAATTAGCCTATTTTTAATGTTTGATTATGGCGAGTCTTGGGCGTTTACGCCGACATTGGAGAAACGTGGTGTTGGCCCCCATCCTTACCGTGGCTTAGATGGCAATTCTAAGTCCGCAAAAGCTATTTGAGGAACCTTGCTTAACCCAAATGATCAAAACAAATGATTATTTATTATGGACTAGATTTTGAACTTATTTCCTACAGATTCTTGCCAGTAATGGAAGAAAAAAATATTTTTATGGCGTCATTCAAAAAAAATTAACAACATTTTGTATTTCTAACTTGAATATGAACTGATAGCAGCCGTTATCAAATGTCATCGGTCTAGTGTGTTAGCACGTTAAATTGATATCACTAACGAACAAAGGAGTCTCAAATGAAACGTTTTCTATTTGCAGTAGCGCTGGTCACTATCACTGTTCCAGCATTAGCTGCCGATGTCGGAGTGTCCGTTAGTGTTGGTCAACCAGGCTTTTATGGTCGAATCGATATAGGTAATTATCCACAACCGCAGTTAATTTACCCAGCACCTGTCGTGATCCAGTCAATGCCAATGGGTATGGCGCCTCAACCGATTTATCTGCGAGTGCCCCCCGGTCACCGGAAAAACTGGAGCAAGCACTGCCAAAGATATAATGCCTGTGGCCAACCAGTCTATTTTGTTCATGATAATTGGTATAACAATGTTTATGTGCCTAGCTATCGTGAACATGGTAACTTCCAAGGCGAGGGGAGGGGCGGTCATGACGATGATCACGATGATGGTCATGATAGGGGCGGCCACGGCGGGGGCCATGGCCGGGGTCATAACAAGGACTAAATTGCTCTGAAGCAAACTTACGTAAATTCAAAACGCAAAAACTAACTCATCTCGACGAGTCGTTAAAAATGACTGTAGTACAATTGTTTGTTTTAGCTGTTTTGATATTCAAACTATTCTATAGATAAGCAATAGGTGAGTGTTGCACCGAACTAGGCTGGCGCAATCATTCTGCGCCAGCCAAAATTGTTTTTGAGTTAATGCGTAGCTACGGCATTAAATATCGCCATTCATTGTTTGAGTTAGCCGTCATGGCATTGATGCTTCGAACAGGATAGATGTCGTCCAACCCGCTGATATATGGAAGATGGGCGGAACGAGAAATAATTCTGCTAGGTAATATGGCAGACATGGGGGCTGTGGTAACGGCGGCAATGAGTATTGTTAAAACGCAGAAACAAAGATTCCGTTTGCTATGACAATGGTCGCTGGATGATATATGGGCGATATGAGCTATTTTAAATTCCTGAGTCATTATCAAAGTAGTGGTTATTGCGATTGAGGGAGATTTTTCATGGATTTTAGTGTGAACGCCACTGACGGTTTTGCTCGTCGTGGAACCCTTTCTTTAGCTCATGGTATCGTTGAAACCCCTGCTTTCATGCCAGTCGGCACTTATGGCACAGTGAAGGCGATGTCGCCTATAGAGTTAAAAGAGATTGGCGCCCAGATTGTGCTGGGCAACACTTTTCATCTATGGCTTCGCCCGGGCCTGGATGTTATTGAGGCACACGGCGGCTTGCATGGTTTTATGGGCTGGGATGGACCGATCTTAACTGATTCGGGCGGCTTTCAGGTATTTAGTTTGGGCGCATTGCGCAAGATTACCGAGGAGGGAGTGAAGTTTCAGTCTCCAGTGAATGGCGATAAATGCTTTCTGACGCCGGAAGAATCCATACGAATTCAGAAGGTACTGAATTCCGATATTGTGATGGTTTTCGATGAATGTACACCTTATCCGGCAGATGAAAATCGAGCAGCTGATTCTATGCACCTCAGCTTGCGTTGGGCGGAGCGTTCGAAACATGCGCACGATGGCAATACCAATGCGCTCTTTGGTATCGTACAGGGCGGCATGTTCGAAAGTCTGCGCGATGAATCGTTACGTGAGCTGGTAAATATCGGCTTTGATGGTTATGCCATAGGTGGATTGTCGGTGGGAGAGCCGAAAGAAGACATGCTGCGCATTCTGAGGCATATCTCGCCGCAGCTGCCCATCGACAAGCCGCGATACCTGATGGGTGTAGGTACACCGGAAGATTTGGTGGCTGCGGTCGCGCACGGCATAGATATGTTCGATTGCGTGATGCCCACGCGCAATGCGCGAAACGGTATGCTTTTTACCCGCTACGGCGATATTAAAATCAAGAATTCTAAATATCGTTTAGACACTCAACCGATTGATAAAACATGTATTTGTTATGCTTGTCGTAATTTTACCCGCGCTTATTTGCACCATCTGCATCGCATTGGCGAGATACTCGGCGCGCGCCTTAATACCATTCATAACTTGCATTATTACCATGAGTTGATGAGTGAAATTCGAGCCGCTATTACTATCCAACAGTTCGATGAGTACGTTACCCGGTTTAGGCAAGCCCGCGCTAGTTCGTGCTAGTTCGTGCTAGTATTCGCCGCTGTAAGATTTTAACTGGGGGGAAGTGTCATGTTGATTAGCAACGCTTATGCACAAACCGCTGCACTTGCGTCGGGTTCCGGCTTCATGGAATTTTTGCCTGTGGTCGCAGTGTGCGCAGTGTTTTATTTTCTATTGCTGCGTCCACAACA
This sequence comes from Nitrosomonadales bacterium, assembly GCA_031393845.1. Lineage (GTDB taxonomy): Bacteria > Pseudomonadota > Gammaproteobacteria > Burkholderiales > Gallionellaceae > Nitrotoga. The sequence continues at coordinate 2,690 of JANMWF010000120.1, forward strand.
GAAGCGCGCTAAAGAACAAAAGGCCATGCTGGCTGCTCTGCAAAAAAATGATGAAATCATCACGGTAGGCGGAGAGTTGGGTCGTGTGTCCAAGGTGGGCGAAAACTATATCAGCTTGGAAATCGCCGAAAACGTTACAGTTCTGATTCAGAAAAGTGCGGTTCAAACGGTGCTGCCCAAGGGAACAATCAAGTCGATTTAAGGTACTGCAATGAACCGTTATCCGCTGTGGAAATACCTGCTTGTTCTCGTCGTATTTATTTTGGGCCTAGTTTATACCTTGCCTAATTTTTATGGTGAATCTCCTGCTGTGCAGGTGTTGCCCCTACGCGCCAATCTAAAGGCGGATAGTGTATTGCTGCAGCGGGTGGATGATACGCTTAAAGCGGGAAATCTGAATGCTGAAGGGGTCGCGCTGGATCCTACCAGTGTTAAAGTGCGCTTTAATAGTGCCGATAGTCAACTTAAGGCCAAAGACATTCTTCAGGCAAAGCTGGGCGATGATTACATGGTTGCTCTCAATCTTCAGTCACGCTCGCCGCAATGGTTAACCGCTTTGAATGCACGGCCTATGTATCTTGGATTGGACTTGCGTGGCGGGGTGCATTTCTTGTTGCAGATCGACATGAAGGGCGCGCTGGATAAGGCGATGGAAGCCGCTTCAGGCGACATGCGCGGCATCCTTCGTGAACAGAATATTGTTTATTCTGGTGTCAGCCGTGATGGCAGGTTGGTGACGGTTAAGTTCCGCGATGCGGAAACGCGCAGCAAAGGTGCGGTAGAACTCAAACAACGTTTCGGCGGTTTGGCCTTCAACGATAAGAATGAAGGCAATGAGACTCTCTTGCTTGCCACCTTAAAACCGGAGGAAGAAAAACGCATTCAGGAATCTGCTGTGCAGCAAAATTTGATTACTTTACGCAACCGTGTCAATGAATTAGGCGTGGCCGAGCCGATAATTCAGCAGCAAGGTGTAGATCGCATTGTTGTACAGCTTCCCGGTGTGCTGGATACGGCACACGCGAAAGATATTCTTGGCCGCACCGCGACACTGGAAGTGCATCTGGTGGATGATGAGCATAAATTTTCCGATGGCTCCGTCGCACCGTTTGGTACCGAGATGTTCAAGGATCGGGACGGTTCTATGCTGTTGGTGAAGAAAAGTGTGCTGCTCACCGGCGAACGCATCAATGATGCGCAGCCCGGTTTCGACAATCGAAGCAATGAGCCAGCAGTACATATCAATCTGGATAGCGCGGGTACGCGTAAATTTAAAGAAGCAACGCGCGAGAATGTCGGCAAGCGTATGGCGATAGTGCTATTTGAAAAGGGTAAAGGCGAAGTGATTACTGCTCCAGTGATCCGTGAGGAAATTGGCGGCGGACGCGTGCAAATTAGCGGCCAGATGAATACCAAAGAAGCAAACGATATATCTTTGTTGCTGCGCGCTGGTGCGCTGGCAGCGCCGATGGAAATCATTGAGGAGCGCACGGTCGGCCCTAGTCTCGGCGCGGACAATATTGTGCGTGGCTTTCGTTCCACACAGATCGGTTTTGTCGCCATTGCGATTTTTATGATTGCCTATTACCTGATGTTTGGCGTGGTTTCCGTTCTGGCACTGGGCGCTAACTTATTGTTGCTGGTAGCATTGTTGTCCATGCTGCAAGCCACGCTGACTTTGCCTGGTATGGCCGGCATCGCGCTGACGCTAGGCATGGCGATTGATGCTAACGTTTTGATCAATGAGCGTATTCGAGAGGAGCTGCGTAATGGCAATACGCCACAAGCATCCATCCATGCCGGATATGAGCATGCGTTCCGTACCATACTTGATTCCAACATTACCACTTTGATCGCGGGTATAGCGCTGTTCATGTTTGGCTCCGGTGCGGTTCGAGGTTTCGCTGTTGTATTGTGCTTGGGCATTCTTACTTCGATGTTCAGTGCGGTGTTGATATCACGTGCACTGGTTAACCTGATTTACGGGCGTAAGCTGCGGTTGGCCAATATCTCCATCGGTTAAGTATAAAGAGGCAATAAATGGAATTTTTCAAGATCAATCGCAATATTCCGTTCATGAGCTATGGGCGGTATACCACCACAATTTCTTTGGTGACATTCATTCTGGCGGTATTTTTTATCGCAACCAAAGGGTTGAATTTCGGTGTGGATTTCACTGGTGGAACGGTGATGGAAGTGCATTACTCTCAGACTGCTGACCTGAACAAGGTGCGTGGACAACTGACTGACATGGGGCTACATGATGTGTTGGTGCAAAACTTTGGTTCTAGCCATGATGTGCTGCTGCAGGTATCGCTTAAGCAGAATGTAGTGGGCGCGAAACTGAGCGAGCAGATTCTGGACAAGTTGCGTCAGCAGGATGCCAGTGTGGAAATGCGCCGCGTCGAATTTGTCGGCCCGCAAGTGGGCAAAGATTTGGTGGAGAATGGTGCGCTTGCATTGTTGCTGGTGTCCATTGGCATCGCGTGCTACCTGTGGGTGCGATTCGAGTGGAAGTTTGGCCTTGCCGCTATAATCGCCAATTTGCATGACGTAATTATCATTATCGGCTTTTTTGCTTTTTTCCAGTGGGATTTTTCACTCACCGTGCTGGCGTCGCTACTAGCCGTGCTGGGCTACTCGGTAAATGAATCAGTGGTAGTGTTCGATCGTATCCGAGAAAATTTCCGTAAGATGCGCAAGACGGAGGTTGCCGAAATAATCGACAACGCGATTACCCGCACTATGTCGCGTACCATCATTACCCACCTTTGCACCCAGATGATGGTGACAGCGATGCTGTTCTTGGGCGGGG
>JANMWF010000300.1:0-4467 GCA_031393845.1 Nitrosomonadales bacterium
AGGCGGTAAAAAAGGAAAGTCCAAGCCGGTGCCTGCGCCACTAAGCAGCACGCGCGCTACTCCTTGTTGCGGCAACCTGGCTAGATTGTGCTGGCGTGCGCTTCGAGTAGCGCGATCAATGAAGACATCATAAAACGGGGCGATGAAACGGTAGCTGGTTTTTAGCGACATTGCGTTAATGCAACACGCGCGGGACACTCAATACGAACTGGGGAATGGGAGCGTCAAATTTAGTGCCGTCCTCCGCGACCATCTGGTAGCTGCCAGACATGGTGCCCACCTGTGTAGCGAGCACCGTGCCGCTGGTATATTCGAAACTCTGGTTTGGCTTGAGAACCGGTTGCTCACCCACGACCCCCTGACCGCGCACTTCCTGCACATATTGACTGGCATCGGTAATAATCCAATGACGGCTGATCAACTTGACAGCGGTATCTCCTTCATTAGTTATAGTGATGGTATAAGCGAAAACAAAGCGATTATCGGCCTCATCCGATTGCTCGGCCAAATAATTTACTTCAGTGGTGATTTTTATTCTGTATTTATTGTCTTTTTCCATCGTGGTATTACACATCATTTTGTTCGGTATGACAAGGCTGACGGTAGAGTGTTCTCCATTTTTGCATGGAAGCGTTACGGTCCATCATTATGCATTTTTCTACATAATAAACCGCCTTTCTCCTAAGCTGCAGAAGTTATGGAATTTTAAAAAATGGCAATTAAAGCCCGCATTGTTATGAATATTCCATAAATTTTGAATTTTATTCGGTTTTAGTTGGCTGGTATTGAGGGGGGCTAGCAACTATAATTGCGTTCTTGTTTAATTTTTGGTCTTTTCTGGACTATGCAATTATTCGCCTTCGGCATTAACCATCAGACCGCGCCACTTGCTGTGCGTGAGCAGATTGCGTTCAATGTCGATGCAATGGAGCCAGCCCTACGCGATTTGGTCGGGCAGGGCGCAGCCAAGGAAGCGACTATACTTTCCACCTGCAACCGCACCGAGGTGTATTGCAGCACGCACAAGCCGGCACAAATCATTAACTGGCTAGCTGGTTATCATGAATTACAGCCGCGTGAAATTGAGCCGTATCTCTATACTCTGCCGAATGAGCAGGCGGTAAAGCACGCTTTTCGCGTCGCCAGCGGGCTGGACTCGATGGTGCTGGGTGAACCGCAAATTCTGGGCCAAATGAAACAGGCGGTGCGTTATGCGGAGCAGGCTGGCACGCTGGGCTTTCTACTCCATAAGTTATTTCAGCGCACCTTCTCGGTGGCTAAGGATGTGCGTACCCAGACCGAAATTGGATCAAATTTAATTTCCATGGCGGCGGCAGCGGTAAAGCTGGCCGAGCGTATTTTTCCCAGCATTGCCGAGCAGCGTGTATTGCTCATCGGCGCGGGAGAAATGATCGAATTGAATGCCGTACATTTCGCGGCTAAATTGCCAAAGCACATTACCGTTGCAAACCGTACCCTGGAGCGTGCCCAAGTGTTGGCGCGACGCATTGGCGGACACGCCATCACATTGAGTGAATTGCCGGAACAACTGGCGCTCCACGATATCATCGTGACCAGTACCGCCAGCCCGCTGCCGATACTGGGTAAGGGTATGGTCGAGCGCGCGCTTAAAGCGCGCAAGCACCGCCCTCTTTTCATTGTCGATCTCGCCGTACCGCGCGATGTTGAAGCCGAAGTGGCCAACCTGGATGATGTATTCCTGTATACCGTTGATGATTTGTCCGAAGTTGTGCGCGATGGCTTGGATGCACGTCAGGGTGCGGTGAAAGAAGCTGAAGTGATCATAAATTCTGGCGTGGTGGATTTTATTCACTGGATGGAATCACGTGAGGTAGTACCCACTATCCGAGCGTTGCGCGATCATGCTGAACGCCAACGTCGGCACGAGATGGAAAAAGCCTTGCGTCTGCTGACCAAAGGCGAAGAGCCGGAAAAGGTACTGGAGTCTTTAAGTAATGCGCTTACCAATAAATTCTTGCACGCGCCAACCCATGCTCTGAATCATGTACAAGCCGAAGAGCGCGACGCTTTCCTTGATATGGTGCACCGTATTTATCACATGCGCGCCCCCGAATGAAACCTAGCATTGCCACTAAACTCGCCCAATTGGGCGAGCGTCTGGACGAAGTCCGCCGTCTGTTAAGCAGCGAAAATGCCACTCGCGATATGGATAACTACCTCAAGCTCAACCGCGAACGCGCGGAGCTGGATCCCGTGGTGGAGCTGTACCATGCCCATCAAGCCTGCGCTGACGATATCGCAACCGCACTGGAAATGGCGGAGGACCCGGAAATGCGCGAATTCGCCGCGGCTGAGGTGAAGCAAGGACGCGAAAAGCTGGAGCAGATCGAGGTGGATTTGCAGAAGCAGTTGCTGCCTAAGGATCCCAATGACGATCGCAACGTATTTCTGGAAATCCGCGCTGGCACTGGCGGCGACGAAGCAGCATTATTTTCCGGCGACCTGTTCCGCATGTATGCGCGTTTTGCCGAACGTAACCGCTGGCAGGTTGAAGTCATTTCCGAAAGTTGCGGCGAAAAGGGCGGCTTCAAGGAAATTATCGCACGCATAGTCGGGCAGGGTGCCTATTCGGTGCTGAAGTTTGAGTCTGGCGCACATAGAGTACAGCGCGTGCCCACCACTGAAACGCAAGGCCGAATTCACACGTCGGCCTGCACCGTGGCAGTGCTGCCGGAAGCGGATGAAGTCAGCGATGTGGTGTTGAATCCTGCCGATTTGCGCATTGACACCTTCCGCGCTTCGGGTGCGGGCGGCCAGCATATTAATAAAACCGATTCAGCCGTACGCGTAACCCACCTACCTACGGGTACCGTGGTGGAATGCCAGGATGGCCGTTCGCAGCACAAAAACAAGGCCCAGGCGCTGGCGGTTCTGGCCGCGCGCATCAAGGACAAAGAGGAGCGTACCGCTCACGCCAAGCAGGCCGCCGAGCGCAAGTCGCTGGTAGGTAGCGGCGATCGCTCGGAACGCATACGCACTTACAATTTCCCGCAAGGCCGTGTTACCGACCATCGCATTAACCTCACGCTGTACAAAATGGACCACATTATGGATGGCGACATCAGCGAGATGTGCAACGCATTGATGGCGGAATATCAGGCAGAGCAGCTGGCAGCGCTAGCGAATGAAGGCAGCAGCTGAACTTGCTGCGCACCATACAAGAATCTCTGCTTCAGGATGCAGCACGTCTGACCGAGGCACTGGCGATAAACCCCGGCAGCGCACGCATCGAGATACAGTGTTTGTTGCAACACGTGTTAAATGTTCCGCGCGCCTGGTTACTGGCACATTCCGAGCACTATCCGAACGAAACCGAGCAAATTCATTACCGTGAATTGTTGCAGCGACGCCTCCAAGGAGAGCCTGTTGCCTATCTGCTGGGTGAACGCGAATTTTTCGGGTTAATGTTCAAGGTGACGCCCGCCACTCTCATTCCCCGTCCAGAAACTGAATTACTGGTTGAACTGGTCTTGCCGCGTATCCCGCAGCAGGGTTTATGCCGCGTGCTAGAGCTGGGCACGGGCAGTGGTGCAATTGCTCTGGCGCTCGCCCATGCGCGCCCAGATGTTTATGTACTTGGCTGCGATGCTTCCACTACCGCATTGGCGGTTGCGCACGCAAACGCACAGCAACTGGCCATCGCCAATGCAGCGTTCATACTCAGCGACTGGTTCGAGGCGCTTACAACACAAAAATTCAACATCATTGTGTCCAATCCACCCTACATTGCGGCTGGCGACCCCCATCTGGCGCGGGGTGATGTGCGCTTTGAGCCCATATCCGCGCTTGTATCCGGCGGCGATGGCCTGCACGATATCCGTCATATTGCGGCTCATGCTCCAGACTATCTCGAACCCGGTGGCTGGCTGCTCCTTGAGCATGGTTACGACCAAGCCGCACAGGTTCGTGAATTGCTGCAGCAGGCGGGGTTCGACGTAGTGTTCTCGGCGTGTGATCTGGCGGGGATAGAGCGGGTTAGCGGCGGACGCGTCGCTTAAGGATACGTTCGAAACTGATCAACTTAGTTGCATTGCAATTATTGGTTCAATAACCAACTTCAATAACCAACAGCGAAATCTACACCCAATTCTTGGGTACTAAAAATTTTTCATACAACTCCGCCTCATGCGAGCCCTTTTCAGGATGCCAGTCATAGCGCCACTTCACTAGTGGTGGCATAGATAGCAAAATAGATTCGATACGCCCATTGCTTTGCAGCCCGAAGATAGTGCCACGGTCTATTACCAGATTGAATTCGACATAACGCCCGCGCCGATAAAGCTGGAAGTCACGTTCACGCTCACCATAGGGCGTGTCCTTGCGGCGTTCAAGGATAGGCACATAGGCGGAAATCAAATGATTCCCAACGCTTTGTTGAATGGCAAAAGCAGTAGCAAAATCCGGTTCGCTCAAGTCGTCGAAGAA
>JANMWF010000159.1:0-4987 GCA_031393845.1 Nitrosomonadales bacterium
TGCCATTACTCTACTGCTCATCATTCTCATCGCAGCCCCGTTAGCCAAGCACATTCCGCTTGCCACGCTAGCCGCCATGTTGATGGTGGTTGCCATCAACATGGGCGAGTGGGAAGCATTTACGACGTTGAAAAAATATCCAGCCAGCGATAGTGCTGTCATGCTCATCTCATTTGTGCTTACGGTGGTATTTGACATTACCGTAGCGGTGGAAATTGGTATGGTGTTCGCAGTATTATTCTTCATCCGTCGCATCACCGACTTGACTCATGTCAGCGTGGCGCTAGAATCGCCACACCATGACGGTAACGAGATGACTCTGGCACGCAAAGTCGTACCAAAAGGCGTGATGATCTACCGCGTATTCGGCGCATTGTTCTTTGGTGCAGCCGACAAGCTGGAAACCATCCTGCGGCAACAACAAAACGAGCCAGACGTGCTAATTCTGAAAATGGACGAAGTCATCTCCATGGACGCCAGCGCGCTACACACACTGGCGTCCATGCAGCGCAAACTGCGCAAGAGCGGCAAATATCTCATCCTGTGCGGCGCGCACGCACAACCGCATTTTATGATGCATCAAGCGGGATTTTTTGACGAGATGGGAAACGACAATGTAACGGCTGATCTGGACAGCGCATTACGCCGTGCTACCAAATTATTGGAAGAGAAAAAGCTTGCTCAAGAATAAGCGATATTAACATTCTGTTCGCCCAGCAGTTTTTTTAATCCGCTCATTAAATCACTGTGCAGCGTGACGCACCAAGCCTCGCCCAGTTTTAAGTTTGCGCTTCCGCTGGTATTGCGGTAGCACATTAGCACCATGCATTTACCCTCTCGGTAGGGCTCGAGTACTTCTTTTAACTGTGTCACGCTGATGCGCGCATCAAGCGAAACAATAAGTTCTAAGTGCTTCGCGAAAGTGGAGCGCGCCGAGGCGAAATCGAATAACTCTTCACCATTGACGCGCATATTGCCGGAATACTCGTCGAGACTGGCCTTGCCGCGCACCACCAGCAATTCATCTTCACGTATCCACGGGCGATTGGCCTCGAAAACTTCGTTGAATACCATCATTTCCAACTGTGCGCTACCATCGTCCAGTGTGACAATCGCCATGCGCCCACGTCGCGTCTGCTGAATTCGCACGGCAGACACTATGCCAGCCAATACTACTGGGACTCCACCGCGTTTGTTATTGCCATTTTGAGGCAGCGCTTGCAGCGTGATATCGGTCAGACGTATCTTGACGAAATTCTCCAGTTCATTAGCGTATTCTTGATAGGGGTGGCCGCTAAGATAGAAGCCTAAGCTGGTTTTTTCGTGTTGCAATTGCTCGCGTAACGTCCAGCGCGGAACGTTCTTCATTTGCACCGACATCGTCACACTTGCATCGTCTTCGAATAGACTATTTTGATTGACTGATTGTGCTTGCTGCTCCGCGCTGCTTAGCGCGACCTCGAGCGACGCCAGCAACTGATAGCGATGATCCGAAATCGTATCGAAGGCGCCACTGCGGATCAGCGCTTCAGTGGCGCGACGGTTCACTACACGCTTATCTACGCGATGACAAAAGTCGAACAGGTCACGGAATGGACCACCCAGTTTACGGGCATATTCAATGCTATCTATCGCAGCTTTACCTGTACCCTTAATGGCTTCTAATCCATATGCAATCGTTTTTTCGTCCACTGGCATAAAGCGGTTTACAGACGAGTTAATATCCGGTGGCAAAATGCATATTCCCTGTGCCAGGGTATCGAGATAGAAAATATGCACTTTGTCGGTGTTATCCATATCCGATGACAATGTGGCAGCCATGAATGCCGCCGGGTAATGCGCTTTTAGATAGGCGGTCTGATAGGACACCAACGCGTAGGCAGCAGAATGCGATTTGTTGAAGCCGTACCCAGCGAATTTTTCCATCAGGTCGAACAGTTGCTCTGCCAGTCGTTTGTTGATAGCGCGCGCCACAGCGCCGTCCACGAAGATGCTGCGTTGAAGCGCCATCTCCTCAGCATTTTTTTTCCCCATCGCGCGGCGCAACAAGTCCGCGGCTCCCAGCGAATAACCGCCGATGATCTGCGCGATTTGCATGACTTGCTCTTGGTACACGATCACACCGTAAGTTGGCTTGAGCGAAATCTCCAGTTCGGGATGAAAGTAATCGGCCTTGGAACGGCCATGCTTGCGGTTGATGAAGTCCTCGACCATGCCTGATTCGAGCGGACCCGGGCGATATAATGCAACCAGCGCCACGATGTCTTCAAATGTGTCCGGTTGCAGCTTGATAATCAGCTTTTTCATACCAGGAGATTCAAGCTGAAATATCGCCGTGGTGTTGGCAGCCTTGAGCAGGGCGTAGGTTGGTTTGTCCTCCAGTGGCAGGTTTTCGATGGAGAAACCGTTGCCTGTCGGCATCTTATTTACATATTTCACCGCCCAATCAATGATGGTGAGCGTGCGTAACCCCAAAAAGTCGAATTTCACCAAGCCGATCTGTTCCACATCGTCTTTATCAAATTGACTGATGCCCTTGTCGCTGCCCTCGGCGTAATAAAGCGGACAAAAGTCGGTCAGCTTGCCCGGTGCGATCAGTACCCCGCCCGCGTGCATGCCGACATTGCGCGTTAAATCTTCCAGCCGTGCGCCCAGTTCAAGCAGCTCTTCCACGCCTTCTTCGCTGCTGATGATAGCGTTAAATTCCGGCTCCAGCTCACGTGCTTTTTTCAGTGATACCGGTTTGACGCCTTCCAGCGGAACGAGCTTGGACAGGCGATCGCACAGGCCATAAGGAAAGTCCAGCACGCGCCCGACATCCCGGATCACCGCTTTGGACGCCATGGTACCGAAGGTGGCAATCTGTGACACGCTCGCCGCGCCGTATTTTTGCTTTACATAGTCGATAACGCGCTCGCGCCCATCTTGGCAGAAATCAACATCGAAGTCAGGCATGGATACGCGTTCTGGATTCAGGAATCTTTCAAACAGCAGGGCGTAGCGTAACGGGTCAAGGTCGGTAATGCCGAGGCTGTAAGCCACCAGTGAACCTGCGCCAGAGCCGCGGCCGGGGCCGACTGGCACGTCATTGCGCTTGGCCCAGCGGATGAAATCTGCCACGATCAAAAAATAACCGGAGAACCCCATTTTTATAATGGTCTCGATTTCGAATGCCAAGCGTGAGGCATATTCCTCCATCTTTGCGGCGCGCACAGTTCCATCTGGATACAACTGCAGCATGCGCTGATGCAAACCAATTTCGGATTCTGTACGCAGAAAATCATCCAGGCTTTCGCCGTTTGGAGTGGGAAAATCCGGCAAATATGGCTTACCCAGTTGCAAGGTCAGATTACAACGCTTGGCGATCTCCACGCTGTTTTGCAACGCTTCAGGAAAATCGGCGAACAGCGACATCATCTCGGCCTGGGTTTTGAAATACTGCTGCGTGGTAAATTGGCGCACGCGCCGTTTATCGTTCAGCACATATCCTTCGGCGATGCACACGCGTGCCTCGTGCGCCTTGTAGGCATCCTGGCTTAGAAACTGAATCGGATGAGTGGCTACCACTGGTAACGCCAGCTCTACGGCTAGTTCGACCGTTTCACGCACATGCAGCTCTTCGCGCGCCATGCCGGTACGCTGCACTTCCAGATAATACCGACTGGGGAATAGCTCCGCCCACTCAAGCGCCAGCTGACGTGCCGTTGCCCGATTGCCATTCAGCAGCGCAGTGCCGACCTCACCGAGATGCGCACCGGATAATGCGAGCAGCCCATTTGTACCGTCGCGCAACCATTGTTTGTGTATTTCGATGCGACCGCTGTTTTGCCTTTCCAGATAGGCGCGTGTCACCAAATCACACAAGCGCAAGTAGCCAACATTGGACTGGCATAACAATAACAGGCGGGAAGGCTTGTCGCGCTCGGCTGGATTGCTGATGAACACATCACAGCCGATAATGGGCTTGATCCCGGCTGCGCGCGCTGCCTGATAAAACTTGATCAGGCCGAACACATTATTGAGGTCGGTAAGCGCCAGCGCGGGCATGACATCCTGCTTGGCGGCGGCAATCGCCTCGGGAATGCGCACAATGCCATCGGCAATGGAGTATTCGCTGTGCAGACGCAGATGGATGAAAGAGGGTTGGGGCATGGTGGCGGAATGACGATTACACCTGAAATTTTACCATCGTCACCAGAGTGAGGAATTAAAAGATTTCTACCTGTTGATATAGCTCAGGAAAACGTGCCGAAGAAGAATGGTTGCCGGGGTTAAAGATGAAGGTTTGCAAGTAGTTCTGGAGTCATGAAGCCATGTTACGAAACTAATGCCAGACTTCTTGGTATTTCCCGTAAATTGGCCATCTACGAAGATTGGAAGCGTAAATCGCCTGATAAAAATGAACGCCCAGTAGCCGCGTTCTCCGCAATGATGGCTAGTGTCTGACTATTATGCGGCGGAGCGGATGCTTTCAGTGATGTCCTTGCCCACTCCACGGTAACCTGTAAAACGACCGGATGAATCGAACATGGGTTCTCCGCTAATCATAAAATATTGCTGTGAACCATCTGGATTATGTCGTCTGTAAACGAAATCCAGGAAAGGTCGTCTGGCTGCTATATATCCTGCCAGTGTCGCCCGCTCATCATTATTCCAATGTGCTGCTTGAGTTTTAGTAGGTTTACTAAGCAAGTCGTCAACTTCAATTCCAAGCATCTCAAGAACTGGGCCGTAAACTTTGGTGAAATGTCCGGTCTCGTCTTGCTCCCAATACCAGTCAGACGACAGCTCGACCAGACGGCGAAAACGAGCTTCGCTTTCCCGCAGTGCGGCAGTTCGTGCTTGCACAGTCTGCTCCAATAACTTGTTGTCATGTTCAATTTTTTTGTATAAAAGCCGTACTTCCAGCATGTTATGGATACGTGTTTGTACTTCGGTCAGATCAAAAGGCTTGCTGATGAAATCTTTCGCTCCGGCTTGTAACGCG
>JANMWF010000178.1:0-2185 GCA_031393845.1 Nitrosomonadales bacterium
TGACCAGACATGGTGTGCTCTGGGATCCCATACCTTGGGCAATTACACCCAGTGCCGCGCACGCATGGTTGATGATCTACGGGCTGTTTCCGTTCTTCATGTTCGGCTTTCTGATGACTACCTATCCACGCTGGATGAAAGGCAGCGACATTCCGCCGCATCGATATGTGCCCGCCTTTGTGCTGCTCATGCTAGGGGCTGTCAGTTTCTATATCGGGCTTTTGATTAGTCATATCCTATTGATTGTTGCCATCTTCAGCACGCTATCGGGATGGATCTTGGCACTGTATGCACTGTTGCGCGTATTGCTTGACACTCCACACCAAAACAAACGTCACCCGCAACTCATTTTCATCGCACTGAGTCTGGGTTGGTGCGGCCTCGTTGCCTACCTCATCTGGTTATTGGGTGACAACCCAGCATGGTTGCGTTTCTCTATTCAAGGAGGACTGTGGCTATTCCTGTTGCCGGTATTTGCCAGTGTTGCGCATCGCATGATTCCATTCTTCACCGCCAGTGCGCTGACGCATAACTATATCCCGAGCCCACATTGGGCTTGGTGGGTCATGTTGGTTGCCAGCGCGTCGCATGGCCTGCTACAACTCAATGATGCCTCTGCCTGGCTTTGGCTATGCGATGCGCCACTGGCTATGGTGGCACTCTATTTGACGCACAGTTGGGGATTTCGCCGCAGCCTGAAAATCCCGCTGCTGGGCGTATTGCATATCGGGTTTGCCTGGCTCAGCATCGCCATGCTGCTGTTCACCGTGCAAAGCTTTGTGCTATTCATCAGCCAGGGCCAAACCTTTATCTGGGGGCTTGCACCCTTGCATGCACTGACCATAGGCTGTTTCTCCACGTTGCTAATCGGCATGGCCACACGCGTCACACTCGGTCATTCTGGGCTGCCGATGAAAGTGGGTAACCCGATTAATTTAATGTTTATGGGATTGCAGCTTGTCGCAGTGCTGCGCGTACTGGCGGACATGTTGCCGATGCAAGTCGGACACTGGCTGTATGTCCCTGCCGGAGCAGTCTGGCTGGCGTGTTTTGGGTCTTGGGTAGTGCGCTATTTACCCGTCTTCTGGCGACCACGCACCGATGGCCGACCCGGTTGAACTGTGCTAACAACACATCACTCAATCTAAAAAAGCAATTTCAAACCTTTTCCTGGTAAAGGAACTTCTGAAAGCCGCTGAACACCTTGCCGATCTCTTCTGGCTTGCCAAGATCAGCTACGGCATCCGCAATCGAATCGTGATACTTCAGGCACAGCAGCGGCTTCAATTTTGCCGAGTCGAGTTCCTCCACGCCGACGCTGACGTAGTGCGAGAGCACAAAGTCGAGAAAGACCTGTTGTTTGCTGTTGAAGTGGGTGCTGATGAATGCCATCGCCTGGGCAGCGCGTTCTTCGCGGGTAAGCGGAGCCAGGGCATAGGCCACATGGGCCAGCACGTCGAACAGATCGCTCTTCTCCGCGTCGATGATTCTCTGCATTTCGGCTAGGTGATCTTTGCCGAAGCCTTTTTCGGCGAGTCCCTCCAGCAGTTTCCTGCGCGTATCCGGCGCACCCCACAAGGCGCGCAGCTCTTCCTCGTCCTTGAAAAATTCGGGCAATTTGCCGAACAGCGCTTCCATGAACTGTTGCGCCGACATCGGCGTACCGTCCGGGTGCCAGAAGCTGGTCACCGTCATGTGCTGAATGGTGCGCGTCTTGCCGTCGGCGAGTTTAATCTTGATTTTCTGTCGCGCCTGGTATTCCGCTGCCGGTTCTCGCGCCTCAATGGGTGCTCGTGGCGCAGGAACCGGTGCGGCTTCCCGCGGTTCCGGCTCAAGCGGCTCGCCGTCCCACTCCGGGTCGTTGAAATGATGGTGCGCCCTCACGAAATCGTAGATCGTGAAGTAGTCCTTGCCGTCATAGAGTCGCGTACCGCGCCCGATGATCTGCTTGAACTCGATCATCGAATTGATAGGCCGCAGTAGCACGATGTTGCGCACGTTACGGGCGTCCACGCCGGTCGAGAGCTTCTGCGAAGTGGTCAGAATAGTGGGAATGGTCTTCTCGTTATCCTGAAAATCGCGCAGGTTTTGTTCGCCCAACGCGCCATCATCGGCCGTCACCCGCTGGCAGTAATTCGGGTCAGTGCTGCTCTTCGTCTGGTTGATCAGATCCCGTATCGCCAGC
>JANMWF010000196.1:0-4074 GCA_031393845.1 Nitrosomonadales bacterium
TGGGAAGTGTATTTGCAAACTATCAGGACAGTAGTCTCTTGGAGACTGGTCTTGTAATAGAAAATGAGGATGGCAAACGGTACGACCGTTTTCGCGATCGCATCATGTTTCCCATTGTGAATGCGCGCGGCCAAGTGATCGGTTTTGGTGGGCGAGTGCTGGACTCGGGCGATCCCAAGTATCTTAACTCGCCTGAGACCGTACTATTCGAAAAAGGACGCGAGTTATACGGCCTGTTCCAGGCGCTGAAAGCAATACGCACCAAACGACAGGTTTTGGTAGTAGAAGGCTATATGGATGTGGTAGCACTTGCCCAGCATGGTATTGAATACGCCGTAGCCACGCTGGGAACGGCGACTACGCACTATCATGTGCAAAAGCTGCTGCGCTTGACCGATAAAGTGATGTTCTGTTTTGATGGCGATGCAGCTGGGCAGCGTGCGGCGTGGCGCGCGATGGAGAATGCACTACCACAATTGATAGATGGTAAAAACATCGGCTTCCTTTTTCTGCCTTCGCGACATGATCCTGATAGCTTTGTGCGAGAGCATGGAACAGCGGCATTTGAGCAACTACTGCAAGAGGCTTTGCCGCTGTCCAGTTATATGTTGCGTGAATTATCCACGCAAGTTGACCTACGTACCCAGGAAGGGCGCACTGCCTTGTTGCAGCGCGCCAAGCCTTTGCTAACTGTTATTTCTGCACCCACTACAGCGCTGTTGTTGCGTAAGGAAGTGGCGGCGCTGGCAGGCATTACCCAGGCGGAATTGGAAGCGCTGTATGCGATCAAACCGATAGGTGCTTCGCCACGTCGCGCGCTACAAAAAGCAGCACGCCCTGTAGTATCGAACTTGCGCGTGTTGCTGCGCTGCTTATTATTTCAGCCCGATCTGGCGCGAGAGTTACCAGAGCATTGGATGCCAGTGGGGGCGGAAGCAGCAGCGATTATTGCGCTGACCGAATGGTCGCGCATGCAAGACGGGGCGGTAAGCAGTGCAGCTATGATTCAGAATTTTCAAGGCACAACGCATGAATCATTATTAGCGGTAGAGCAAGCTGAAATTATGCAATGGGGTGAAACTTTTAATGTAGTAGCAGAGTTTCAAGACGTATTAACCCGATTACGCAATGAACAGCGCAAACAGCAATTGCAGGTTTTACATGCAAAAATGCATGGCACAGGGATGAAAGGCTTGGACGAAAAAGAACGATCACTCTATTTGCAACTATTACAACGTAGCGAACTCAAATGAAGGCAATGCAAAATAGGCGTGCGGAAAGTTTTTGCAAAATCGGGTATAATCCGCACCCTTTTCAAAAGCATTGTCAAAAGCATTGTGTTAACCCGCAATGTGTTAACTCATTTAATTAAATGGGAATCCACCGAATATGGCAACTCAGCAAGACAAGAAAACATCTATTTCAGCCAAACAGGCATCACTTGGAAAGCAGATTGCTGACCCTGTAGAGCTGGCGCAGGATATTGAGGCACGGCGCACGCGCCTGAAGGCTTTGATCATCCTGGGCAAGGAGCGTGGCTATTTGACTTTTGGCGAAATCAACGATCATCTGCCAGAAATGCTGGAAGCCGAGCAGATTGAAGGCGTTGTCAGCATGATCAACGATATGGGCATCACCGTATGCGATGATGCCCCCGATGCTGAAAATCAGATTATGTCGGATGCGGCACCTGTGGTGGCCGACGAAGATGCGGTGGAGGCTGCTGAGGCAGCACTTTCTACAGTAGACTCGGAATTTGGCCGTACTACTGACCCTGTACGCATGTATATGCGCGAAATGGGCACAGTGGGCTTACTCACGCGCGAAGATGAAATCGTCATTGCCAAACGCATTGAGGAAGGCCTGAAGCATATGATTCAGGCGATTTCTGCCTGCCCTACCACCATTGCCGAAATTCTAATGTTAGTCGATAAAGTGATACGTGAGGAATTGCGTATTGACGAAATTGTCGATGGCTTCATTGAGCCTGAGGATGAGTCCATAATCGTTGAAGATGAGCTTAGCGATGAAGCCATGGAGGATGAAGAAGAAGATGTAGAAGGCGACGAAGAAGATACCGAGGCTATTGCCGCAGCCAATCTGGCCAAACTCAAGATTGATGCGCTGGAGCGTTTCGCAATCATTCGCGACCTGTTTATCAAGATCGGTAAAGCCTATGAGAAGCATGGTTACCGTAGTGCACAATACAACAAACTGCAGGAGCAGATTTCCGCCGAGCTTACGCAATTCCGTTTTTCCGCCAAGCAGGTAGATGCACTTTGCGACACCATGCGCCATTTGGTGGAAGAAGTGCGCAGTCATGAGCGCATCATTCAGGAGCTATGCGTTACCAAGTCGCGCATGCCGCGGCCACATTTTATTACGACCTTTCCGGGCAACGAAGAGCGGCTTGATTGGGTAACGCGCGAAGTAGCTGCCAAAAAACCTTATAGCGAAACACTATCACGTTTCCAGGCGGCCATCGTCGAGCAACAACAGAAGCTGCTTGATTTGCAGCAACGTGTGGGCATCCCCATTCGTGATCTGAAAGAAATCAACAAACAAATGACCAACGGCGAAGCCAAAGCACGTCGCGCCAAGCGTGACATGATTGAAGCTAACCTGCGTCTGGTGATTTCCATTGCCAAAAAATACACTAACCGTGGCTTGCAGTTTCTCGATCTGATTCAGGAAGGCAACATCGGACTGATGAAAGCGGTAGATAAATTCGAATATCGCCGTGGTTACAAATTTTCGACGTATGCCACGTGGTGGATACGCCAAGCCATTACGCGTTCCATTGCAGATCAGGCTCGCACCATCCGTATCCCGGTGCACATGATTGAAACCATCAATAAGATGAATCGCATTT
This sequence comes from Nitrosomonadales bacterium, assembly GCA_031393845.1. GTDB lineage: Bacteria > Pseudomonadota > Gammaproteobacteria > Burkholderiales > Gallionellaceae > Nitrotoga. The sequence continues at coordinate 2,873 of JANMWF010000196.1, forward strand.
CGCGTCAAATTTTGCAAGAAACCGGGCTGGAAGCGGATGCTGCAACCATGGCGCTAAAGATGGAAATGCCCGAAGACAAGATCCGCAAAATCTTGAAGATTGCCAAGGAACCGATTTCCATGGAAACCCCAGTAGGCGACGATGATGATTCGCATCTGGGCGACTTTATTGAAGATTCCAATACTTTGGCACCCATTGAAGCAGCGGTATACGATAGCTTGCGCAATGTCACCAAAGACATTCTCGATTCGCTCACACCGCGTGAAGCCAAGGTGCTGCGCATGCGCTTTGGTATAGAAATGAATACTGACCACACCCTTGAAGAGGTAGGTAAACAATTCGATGTGACACGCGAACGTATCCGCCAAATCGAGGCCAAGGCATTGCGCAAACTCCGTCATCCGTCTCGCTCAGACAAGCTGAAAAGCTTTCTCGACGGCGAGAGTTAATTATAATGAGCGCATTTTGAAAAGTGCTTCAAACCAGTATTGGGTCGTTAGCTCAGTTGGTTAGAGCAGAGGACTCATAATCCTTTGGTCCGGGGTTCAAGTCCCTGACGACCCACCAATATATCAATAGGTTAGCGCATTAATGGCTAACCTATTTTTATTTAGTAGCCATGTAGTAGCCTTCTAAATACGCTGGGGCGTTACCGTACTCTCATTATTCAGCATAACTTTGTCGGGAAGGCACTGAAAGCGGTGCGCTGGCCAAATCGAAATACAGTAGATATGCTCTGGTGATGGTTTGATCATAGATTTGCTAGGGGAAACTGTGGAGTGTTATTCCAAACATGAACGTGGGTTTCCGGCAATAACAACTCTTAGTATATATATTCGGCCTAAGCAATTGCATGTGATACATTGACCTAGGTCGTTTATTTAAATAAATGCGAGTAAATCTTTTGTTTGTATGCGGAAATAATTTCTTGTATTTTCATTTGACAATCGGGGTGAGCCAATGAACGCTGGAAAGTTTATTAATTTTCACATGGCGTTCTATCTGACTTTAGTGTGGTTAGGGGCGAGGTTTGGATGGGCATTTGGGCTAGGAATTGGAGGCAAAGCTGTTGCAATTTTTACAGCAATAGTTGTTGCAATATTGTTTGTAATTCTGATCAAGTGGATAGCCAAGCTTTTTGGACATAGTCCGTGGTGAGCATGTCTAGTTGAGATTTCAACAGCAAAAAGCTGCAATACAAC
>JANMWF010000201.1:0-5983 GCA_031393845.1 Nitrosomonadales bacterium
CCCAAAACCAAGAATATCATTCGTGAAAGCCGAGCAACGCAGGCCATGGTTGCGGTCCCGGGTTTGAAACAGCCATTGAAAGCAGCTATTGGAGTAGAGAAAGCGGCTGGAATAAATATGCAGGCCAGCAGCACTCCTACAGCTTCCAGCAGCCAATATATTGATCTTAGACAGACTGTCAAGAATATTAATACACTTCCCGCCATGCCGGTCATTGCGCAAAAACTGCTGGCGCTATCTATAGATACCGACGAAGACGAACGGGAAATGTTAATGCTGATCGAGCAAGATCCGCAAATTTCAGCAAAAATTATCGGACTATCCAATTCAGCAAATCTTGGCTCTGCTCGAAAATCAACGTCTGTAAAAGAAGCCGCGATATTGCTGGGCATGAGCCGTGTCAAATCGATTGCAACTGGCATCGCCATCATGTCCTTGTCGACCAAAGTTTCCACAGGTAAGTTAAAAACACAGGATCTGTGGTTACATAGCTTCGGCATCGCGTTTGCCATGCTCAGCATTGCCCGTGCCATGCCCGCAAAGATCCGCCCTAAGGATGACCTGGTTTTTTTGGCCGGTATACTGCACGACATAGGCTATCTTGCACTTGCTTTCCTGGATCCCGAACGGAGCGATGACCTGCATGTCCTCTTGTTGTCAGAATCTGAAAGCCCTGTGCTGAGTATAGAACGGGAATTGCTGGAAATATGCCACGACGAATTGGGTGCAGAGTTAGCGCGCCACTGGAATTTGCCGGATGAAATTATTGCCGTGCTGCGCTACCACCATACGCCGGATGTAGTCGAAGCGGCAGCGGGACAGCCAGTAATCCACATGATCAGCTTGGCAGAAAAATTGCTGGCTTCCTTTGGTATTCATGAACACGTCGATGTCAACATAAGTGACAAGGATTGGGAAGTTTTGGGCATAGATCCGGGCAAGGCTGAGGAAATTGGGGTTGAAGTAGCTGGACAAGCGGAACAGGCTGCGGCAGCGTATTGATTGTCAAACAGCGTCCAATACATTCCACAGTGTTAATGTTCAATTTTTTTCCATTTTATGATAAAACTGGCCAAGATTCATCGCGGCCTCCAGAGTTATTCCGGGTGTTTGCAAGACAACCATCATTACACTCTCTGTGATATAATTTTTATTATTTTAATCAACTAATTAAGTGCGCATTAAGGGATTTTTAGCACCTAAACTTTAGCTATGAAAAAACAACTCACTGTCGGTACCCCACTTAGTCCTTCTGCTACCAAAGTTATGTTGCTGGGCAGCGGTGAACTCGGTAAAGAAGTGATCATCGCATTACAACGCTTGGGTGTGGAGACCATTGCTGTGGATCGTTATCCCAATGCACCGGGGCATCAGGTGGCACATCGCGCATATGTCATCAACATGACGGATGCTGCGGCATTGCGTGATCTGGTCGAGCGCGAACAGCCGCACCTTATTGTGCCGGAGATCGAAGCTATTGCCACCGACATGTTGGTCGAAATTGAGCGAGAGGGATTGGCGCGGGTCATTCCCACCGCACGCGCCGCACAACTCACCATGCACCGTGAGGGAATTCGCCGCCTTGCTGCGGAAACACTGGGGTTGCCCACGTCTCCTTATGCCTTCGCCAACAGTCTGGAAGAATTACGTGCGGCGATTGATGACGGCATTGGCTATCCCTGCGTGGTGAAACCGGTGATGTCCTCCTCCGGCAAGGGTCAGTCTAAAATCGACAGCGCGGTTGAGGTGGCGCAGGCGTGGAATGTTGCCGCCAGCGGCAGCCGGGTAAACCAGGGGCGGGTAATCGTCGAGGGTTTTATTAATTTCGAATATGAAATTACCCAGCTCACCGTGCGTGCGATGGGCAGCAATGGCGAAGTCGAAACGCATTTCTGCGAACCGATCGGGCATGTCCAAGTTCATGGTGACTATGTTGAAAGCTGGCAGCCGCAGGCTATGTCTGAGCTGGCCTTAAAGCGCACACGTGATATCGCCAGGAAAGTTACAGATAATCTCGGAGGCTTAGGTATCTTCGGCGTCGAACTGTTCGTCAATGGCGATAATGTGTGGTTCAGTGAAGTCAGTCCGCGCCCACACGACACTGGCATGGTTACGATGTGCAGTCAGGTCCAGAATGAATTTGAGCTGCATGCGCGCGCCATCCTCGGCCTGCCCGTGAACACCGCTTTGCGTGCACCGGGCGCGAGCGCAGTAATTTATGGGCAACTGGAAGAATCGGCTATCGCTTTTACTGGAGTCGATGAAGCGTTGCGTGTCCCGCAAAGCGATTTACGCTTGTTTGGCAAACCGGAATCGTTTTCCAAACGGCGTATGGGCGTGGCGTTGGCAAATGGAGTAAATACCGACGAAGCGAGGATACGTGCCAAACTAGCTGCCAGCAAAGTGGTGCCAGTCAAGGTTTAAGGCTATTTCCGCCTGGCCGAAGGCAGCATTTATTGGGCTTATTGAAAGGGCGGGATCCAGGGTTCATTCCAGCAAAACCATTACCGTTCGCGGTGAGCTGGTCGAACCGTTAGTTCCGTGCCAATAGCGGCCTTCGACTAGCTCAGTCCGAACGGATTATTAGTAATTGTTTAACCGGAACGATCTACCAGTTCGCGCAGTACATAAGGCAGGATGCCGCCATGGCGGTAGTAATCCACTTCGACGGGAGTGTCGATTCGCAGCAGCAGCGCAACTTGTTGCATGCTACCGTCGCGGCGCTTGATGCTGAGCATTACATCCTGTTGTGGCTTAATGAAATTTGCTATGCCGGTGAGATCGAATGTTTCTTCGCCGGTCAGCTTGAGTGAAGCCACGCTGTCGTTGTCCTTGAACTGTAAAGGCAGCACGCCCATGCCCACCAGATTACTGCGATGGATGCGCTCGAAGCTCTTCGCCACTACCGCTTTTACGCCCAGCAATTGCGTGCCTTTCGCCGCCCAATCTCGAGATGAGCCAGTGCCGTATTCTTCCCCGGCGAAAATAACAGTGGGCGTGCCGTCTGCGATGTATTTCATCGCTGCGTCGTAAATCGCTATCTGTTCGCCGTTGTAAAGTGTGTAGCCGCCTTCCACGCGACTGCCGTCGGCATTAGGAGGAAGCATCAGATTCTTGATGCGCACGTTGGCGAAAGTACCGCGTATCATGACCTCATGATTGCCGCGTCGTGCGCCGTAGCTGTTGAAATCCTTGATGGCGACGCCTTTGCTTTGCAGGTATTTGCCAGCAGGGGTGGTGGATTTAAAACTGCCAGCCGGGCTGATGTGATCGGTGGTAACTGAGTCACCGAAAATGCCCAGCGGCTTGGCATTGTGGATGTCGGAAACACTACCGACAGTCATGCCAAAATCGTCGAAGAACGGCGGACGCGCAATGTAAGTGGAATCGTCCCAGTGGTACTGGTTGCCGGTGGGGGCAGCAATACCGTTCCATAGCGGCAGGTCGCGAGTAAGGTCACTATATAGCCTGCGATACACCATGGGGTCAGCGGCAAATTTCATTGCTGCATGGATTTCCGCACTGCTCGGCCAGATATCTTTCAAATAGACTGGCTGATCGTTTCGGCCAATGCCAATTGGTTCTCTGTCCAGATTAATGTTTACTCTGCCAGCCAGCGCGAAGGCAACTACCAGCGGGGGGCTGGCGAGGAAGTTGGCCTTGATGTTGGCATGGATGCGTGCCTCAAAGTTGCGGTTGCCGGACAACACTGCTGCGGCGATCAGATCGTGGGCAAGAATGGCATCTTCGATTTTTGCGCTCAGCGGGCCGGAGTTGCCGATACAAGTGGTGCAACCATAGCCTACCAAGCGGAAACCGAGTTGTTCCAGATAAGGCAGCAGGCCAGACTGTGTCAAGTAGTCCGTCACCACGCGCGAGCCGGGGGCGAGCGACGTTTTGATATGCGGCTGCACGCGCAGGCCTGCTTCCACTGCTTTTTTCGCCAGCAAACCTGCCGCCAGCATCACGCCGGGGTTTGAGGTATTGGTACAGGAAGTGATGGCAGCTATCAATACATCACCATGGCGAAGCTGTATTGCCGGCATCATCTGACCGCTTGTTTCGCAGCGCACGCTGGGTGTTGGGCGGTTGTCCATCATTTCGATTTCAGTCACGGTGCTGGTGTTGTGCTTGCTTTGTGTGCCGCTGCCAGCCGGTGCGGTTTCCTGATCCTGCAGGCCGCCACCGGCGATGGGTACACACACATTTCCGCTAAGGTCAGCCAAATCGGTGAGATAACGTTTTTCCAAATTTTCAGCGGGTTGGTTGAAACCGTTCTCTGCCACTGACTTGCTGAACAAGGTATTAAAATTCTCCTTCATCTCGGAGAGCGGTACGCGGTCCTGTGGACGTTTTGGTCCGGCCAGAGAAGGCTGGATGCTGTTCAAATCCAGCTCTACCACGCTGCTGTAATCGATTGCGCCTGCCTCAGGTATGCCATACAGCCCTTGCGCTTTGAAGTAAGACTGGAAGGCATCCACTTCTTCATCGCTCCGTCCAGTATTACGCAGGTAGTCTAATGTGACGTCGTCCACCGGAAAGAAACCCATTGTTGCGCCATATTCCGGCGCCATGTTGGCGAGGGTGGCACGATCCGGCAGGGTAAGCGCAGCGGTGCCTGCACCGAAAAATTCCACAAACTTTCCCACCACTTTTTGCTTGCGCAGCAGTTCGGTGACGGTCAATACCAGGTCGGTCGCGGTGATTCCTTCGCGCAACTTGCCTGTGAGATGCACGCCCACTACGTCCGGCGTAAGGAAATACACCGGCTGGCCGAGCATGCCCGCTTCCGCTTCGATGCCGCCCACACCCCATCCGACCACGCCGATGCCATTAATCATAGTGGTGTGGCTGTCAGTGCCCACCAGCGTATCGGGATAATAAACGCCGTCTTTTTGCAGTACGCCACGCGCCAGATATTCCAGATTCACCTGATGCACGATGCCGACGCCAGGCGGCACCACCTTGAACGTATCAAATGCCTGCATGCCCCATTTCATGAATTTGTAGCGCTCATTATTGCGTTCAAACTCCAGCTCCATGTTGAGTCGCAGTGCATCCGGACTATTGTAATAGTCCACTTGCACCGAATGATCCACCACCAGATCCACTGGCACCAGCGGTTCAATGATCATCGGATTCTTGCCCAACTTCGCAGCGGCATCGCGCATGGTGGCAAGGTCAACCAGCAGCGGGATGCCGGTAAAATCCTGCAACACAATACGTGCCACTACGAACGGAATTTCCTCGGTGCGCGGTGAATTCTGCTGCCAGTTCGCCAGTTGGCGAATGTGCGCTTCGCTGATCTTCTTTCCATCGTAATTGCGCAGTACCGCTTCCAGCACAATGCGGATGGAAACGGGCAAGCGTGAAATCTTGCCCAGTCCTGCTGTTTCGAGTGCTTTCAAGGAATACAACGTGCCAATCTTGCCGTTGGCGAGGGTGAATGTTTGACGAGTGTTGAACAGATTATGCGACATGGCGATGGCTCCGAATGAAAGCTATGTGCGAAAAGAAAGAACGCGATTATAACGCGGCAGGGGTGGATCGGGCATTGATCAGCTAAAACTGAAGGCGCTACAAGGTGAAAGATGCAGCGTATCTGCGAAGTCTGAACAATGAATAGAGGTGCCCATAAGTTTAACCATGGCTAAATGTTCCCGCATTCGAGGTGGGCCAGCGCTCCCAGGCCAGCGGTGCGCCCGCTTGCGAAACAGGCGGTTAGCAGATAGCCGCCGGTGGGCGCTTCCCAGTCAAGCATTTCGCCCGCACAGAACACGCCGGGCATGGCGCGCACCATCAAACATTCATTCAGCGCCTCGAAGGCGATGCCCCCTGCGCTGCTGATGGCCTCATCCAGCGGACGCGGTGCGATGAGCCGCAACGGCAATGATTTAATCGCAGCCGCAAGACGCTCAGGATAGGCGAAGTCTGATGGCGGCACCAGTTCGCGCAGCAGGCCAGTTTTTACCCCCTTGATGTT
>JANMWF010000203.1:0-8560 GCA_031393845.1 Nitrosomonadales bacterium
GGCGCATTTAATAATCCAGAGAAATACCAATCCACATTTCGCCATAACCCGCAGCATGACGTTACCTCCATTTAGTAATAATTACGCCATAAAAATGAAGGGGCTTGAGATGATCGCACCAAGGAATATTGTAGAAATATGGGTACAGCATATGCCGACTTAAAGGATTTGATCCACAGAAAAGAGCCTGAAACCCACGACTTCTTCAACTACCGCACCCGTAAGCCCGAGGGTGAACTCGATAAAATCAAACGCAGCAAAATGCCGGTGCGAAAAAAGATCAGAGCCAGAGTCGGCCCCGTCTTTGCGATAATCCAACGATTGAAGGGTTAAACGAAAGTGCGTTACCTTGGTTTGGCCAAGAACGCCAGCCGGACAGTTACGGCCTTGACACTAATGAACAGCTATTTGCCTGCTCGCAAACAAATGGTAGTGGTATGGCCACAGTTGGCTCTAAGAAACTTGTTCAGCATTGCCTTTAGCGGCGGGCATGTCTTCTTATAAACGATAAGGCCAGCATTAAGCTGGCCTTATCGTTACTATTTAATAATGCAATATTATTTATTGATCCACTGCTTGAAACCTGAATTTGCAGTGAAATGGCTCTGGCCTAATGTATCACCAGATCCCTGAGCATTGCCTGTGGTTGCTGCATCTTTTCCAGCACCATATGCTTTACTGTTGGTAGGCTCATTATTCGCAGACAGCGAAGCTATCCGCATAAATTCTGGCATACGGTTACCATCATCATTTTTAAAGCCAGGATCGATTGTAGCGGATCGATTAACAACATTGTTTATCTTTTTTCCGGGTGCATTAACTTCCCCAGGCTGATCGCGTTCACCGGCAATGCCAAGATCAACATACTGTTTGCAGCAGTTCCATGGGGTGTTCAGGCCTTTCCCTGAAAATGCGGTTGCTTTATCTGCCTCCATTGCCGGCTTAGGCGCCGTAATTGCTTGCGCCTGCGCTAACGAAGCGCCAAATACAAAACAGGATGCAATAGCGAGACTAATAACATTTTTTTTCATGAGAAGCTCCTTATATATAAAACTTGCGAGATTAGTTGAATAGAGTCTAGGCATGCCAAGCTTCTACGCCACAGGCTTTTACGGAGCCTACCCATACCCCAAAACCGGCAGACTCAGACTAGCATACTACGGGTCAGCTTCAGAATATGTCAAGGACTTTGAGATCACCCGGTCAAAAAAGTTTGCATTTCTATTTTTAGGGTTTTAGGTTCTCTCCATTTTTATACCCAAACCTGATCCAGACTAATTCCCACCTTCGTTTGCAAGATAGGTGGTTACAGCAAACTGCTATGGGGTACATCAGTTCATTAATATTAATGTGGTAAAAATATCATAAGATTTCCTGAACTCGGTACTGCAATCCACTTCATGCAGAAACGATAAGGCACTTTATAGTCGCCTTATCGTTAAATGTTGCTTAAGACAAATCTAGCCAGACTTAATGCAACATCTTGCCTTCATGATTTTTTCTCCAGGTTGCCATGAATTCTATTAATTCATCTCCTGTTACTTTGTCATCATTGTTGGTATCAATTGCATCGAAGTGTTCTTTTATCAGCGGAATAGCTGCTGCTTCTTCCTCGCTGAGTGAACCGTCACGATTAGAGTCCGCTAAAGAAAAGTCGACAAATAATACTTGTTCATGTGAGATTCTGCCATCGTTCTTTTTCCCTAATTCCTCGAAACGCTTGTCGAAATAAGCCTTATACTCTTGATTAGTAACCGAATTTGACATGTCGTCAAAGCTCTTGTCCTGCTTCATTTCTACCGTTTTTTGACCTTCTCTTTGCCAACCGGCTGGGTCCTTTACCGCATACGCCGATGTAACGCCAAATATCAAACCGGAAAAAATTGCCAGACTAATAATAGTTTTTTTCATGATAATCTCCTAAATATTAAGTTATTACATGGATAGTTGAGCAGAGGCGAAGAATGCTGCGCTTCTACACATTTAAACCGAGCCTAACTATTCTTAATAACTTAGCTGACTCTGAAATGAAAGATAGCAGCAAGATAATGCAGAGTCTGTGCGATATCGCACACTATTCAAAAATAGTTGCAATCACGTTCATAACACAAAGCCAATTCAACAGGCTATTCGATGAACGCAATTCTCTTTGCTATTCAGAGTACCTCTACATCTGCATCTGTTGGCTTTGGTGCGATTAAAGCTCGACTCATATCCGAAACCGAAGTGAAATCCTAGCCATGATCAGCGCTGGGGTATAATTACGTCACTCTTTTCGCCACATTCCCTATGAACATTTTTTACGAAGAAGACGGCGCTTTCAAGGTTGGTTCGATTCTCACTGACAGCACAACTTCACTGCAAGTGGAAAGCGCACATGGCAAGCGCAGCAAGATCAAGGCAACCAACGTGCTGCTACGCTTTGCCCAACCGGGGTTGGTTGAATTTATGACGCAGGCGGAAAATATCGCAGCAGACATAGATGTGGAATTTCTGTGGGAATGCAGCCCACCGGATGATTTCGGCTTTAATGAACTGGCCAGCGAATATTTTGGTCACATACCCAATCCGACCGAAGCAGCGGGTACATTGATCCGCCTGCATTCCTCGCCAATGCACTTTTACAAAAAAGGCAAAGGGCACTACAAGGCCGCTCCACCGGAGGCCCTCAAATCTGCGCTAGCCAGCGCCGAAAAAAAACGCCTGCAAGCCGTCTTGCAAGCGCGTTACACCAACGAACTGGTCGCTTTCACCTTGCCGCCGGAGTTCACCGACAAGTTGCCGCATCTGCTATACAAACCGGATCGCAACACCATCGAGGTGAAAGCGCTGGAGGCCGCCTGTACCGCTACGCACTTGTCGGCCGCACACTTGTTGCAACGCTGCGGAGCAGTTCCTTCCACGCAGGCTTATCATTTGGAGCGCTTCTTATTTGAAAATTTTCCGCATGGAACCGGTTTCGCTGAAGTCGATTTGGCTGTCTGGTCCGACCTGCCACTGGCAGTGGATACTGCATTCAGCATAGATGATGCAACCACCATTGAAATCGACGATGCCTTTTCGGTGAGGGCACTTGCCAACGGCAACTGGCGTATCGGTGTGCACATTGCCGCTCCTTCGCTAGGCATAGCGCCCGGTTCGCCAGGTGATGACATCGCAATGCAGCGCATGTCCACGGTTTATATGCCTGGAGACAAGATCACCATGTTGCCAGACAGCGTGGTACAGGCATTTACCCTAAGTGCCGACAAGGTTTGCCCGTCGCTCTCCATGTATCTCGAAGTGGATGCCGACACCCTGGCCGTGCTCGGCACGGAAAGCCGCATCGAGCGCATCCATATCGCCGCTAACCTTCGCCATGACACGCTGGAACTGCTATTCAACGAGAATACGCTGGCTGCCGGCATGCAGGATTTTCTCTTTGCTTCGGAGCTCACGCTATTGTGGAATTTAGCGCAAAAGCTGGAAGCAACGCGTGGCAAATCCGCCGACAATAGTATCCAGCAGGTGGATTACAATTTTCATGTGGAGAACGATCGCGTCAGCATCAGTACTCGGCAGCGTGGTTCGCCCATTGACAAGGTGGTGGCAGAGCTGATGATTTTCGTTAACTCGGAATGGGGCAAGCTGCTCGCGACGCACGACGTAGCGGGCATCTACCGCACGCAAAGCAACGGCAAGGTGAGGATGAGCACTGTGCCGGCACCGCATCAAGGGTTGGGCGTGGCGCAGTACATGTGGTCAAGTTCGCCACTGCGCCGCTACATAGACTTTGTCAACCAACGCCAGATTATTAGCCTGTTGCGCGAAGACCCGCCCGCCTACACCAAAAACGACACAACACTGTTCGCCGTTATACGCGACTTCGACGCTGCCTACGTACTTTACAACGAATTCCAGCGCAATATGGAACGCTACTGGTGTTTACGCTGGTTGCTTCAGGAAAATATTCAGCAAGCCGAAGCCCTGGTGCTACGCGAAAATCTGGTAAAGCTTGTGCACATTCCGCTGATAAGCCGCATCCCATCGCTACCGGAATTGCCGCCTAACACGCGTGTTATCCTGGAAATAGGTGAAATTGACCTGCTTGATCTGAATTTCAATGCCCGCTTTATCTCCGCGGTAGAGGAGGAGGCCACCGCTTGCCAGTAATGTTCAAACAGCCAATTGCCATTACCCTGGCATTCTCGCTAGTGCTGCATGCTTTTATGCTGTTTGGCATCGGTTTCGCCCTGCCCGATCCACGCAAAATTACTGATTTCATGCAACCACTGCAAGTGGTGCTGGTAAACAGCAAATCAAAATCGCGCCCCGTTACGGCCGATGCCTTGGCACAAAATAACCTCGACGGCGGTGGTAATACACCGGAAGATCGTCGTGCAAAAAGCCCGTTGCCTACCTTGAGCGATGACAAACAGTTCACGCCTGAACAATCCGCACAGCGCGTGCAGCAACTCGAGCAAGGAGTCAAACTTCTGCTGGCACAGGCGGCCATCAGCACTCATAGCATACCGCAGCAAAAAACTCAGGGACAAGAACAGCTTCAAAAAGTCAGTGACAACACAAATAACAGAGACATGGTGCAGCGCAGCCTGGAGATCGCACGCCTGGAAGCACAGATAAGCAAGGATTTTGACGCTTACCAAAAATTGCCACGGCGAAAGTTTATTGGTGCGCGCACTCAGGAATATCGCTTTGCACAATATATTGAAGACTGGCGCATCAAAGTAGAACGCGTAGGCAACATGAACTATCCCCAAGCTGCGCGCCAGAAAAATATTTATGGCCAACTGCAACTCAGCGTCTCTATCCGTGCAGACGGCAGCGTGGAAAAAATAGAGGTGAGCCGCTCATCCCGGCAACCCATCCTGGATGCTGCGGCCCGACGTATCGTAAAACTGGCCGGACCTTTCTCCCCGCTCCCGCCAGACATCCGCAAAGATACTGACATTCTTACTATCACACGCACTTGGACATTTACCTCCGCCGACACTCTGCAAAGTGAATGACCGATTACTCAACAAAATTGAATGTGCGAGCATCCGCTTCGCGATATTCTTGCCTGCATTCGGGCTAATAGCATAAGGTTGAAAATAGCTGACAAATTTTCATCAACCAAGAATAAGCAAATTACCTATTTTATTTTTATGCTTCTCGTCCTATTATTAGAACTCTGAACAACGAAATTGCATTAGAGACAATTATTTGACCTATTCAGAGTTGATCATATGACGAAAAAATGGAAAAATTTAGGCTTGGTCGCGCTGCTGTCGATACTGCAATGCATAGCGCCGTTAGTGCATGCCCATGTCAGCGACGATTTCCATTCTGGCAGCATACATTTCCACCTCAATGGCGACATACTTGATCATGATGACGCTGCAACTGCCAAACCAGAGTTGGGCGATGTCAAGACGGGATTCCCGACCGTTGGCATGGCGCAAGGATATAAAAATGATTACATCCTGTTTTTGATAGACCATCATGAATCATCAGATACTGAATTGTCGGCTTCTTTATTAAATGCAAACCCTCTGGCCATTATTGGCCAAACGAAGCAAACTTCTTTTCGTTTTTCGTATTGCCACCCCCCAGCTCAAGCCCCTCCGTTTTTCTTAAGGTAAGCAACATATAGAACCTTAATGCTTCATATGGTTGCATAGTGGTGCGCAAAGTTTTTACGAGTCAAGTAAGGTTTTTCCCGCAGGGTTTTCATGGAAAAAAACTTACAAAACCACTTATTCCTGCGAACCTTGCTTGTTTGATAGGCAATAATGTAAAGGAATGATGTAGTGATTCATGCATCCGACGGAACAATAATTGCTTAACAAATATTAAACGTAAGGGGGCACGTACCCATTATGAAATATTCAGGTTAAATCGGCGAAACGTTAATTTTTGCATTTAACATATTCAATGTCTCGCCGAATTTCTTTCCTGTTTCACCAGGAGAATTGGATGAAAATATTTCTTTTGCCGCTTGGATTGGCGGCGCTAATTTTCAATCCCTCTGTAGCGCTTGAGGCAACAAGCCTCAGCAATTATGAGACTATCGGAGTTAACGCACTGCGCGTTACCGAACCGGCCGCCCCTCTTACGCTAAAAGCCGCTCTCGAATTAGCTTATGGCGCCAATGCAGCTCTGTCTACCGCCAGACGGGAACTTGAGGCAGTCGCTGGATCGATCCTTCAAGCTGGCCTTCGACCGAACCCGAGAATTGAGGCGTTAATCGAGGATCCACGACCCGAGAATCGTCTCACCGCAATATACGTGAGTCAGTCTTTAGAACTTGGCGGCAAACGGCCCGCGCGCGTTGCCGCCGCCGAGCGGCGCCGTGATGTCGCCTCAGCAGAATTGAATGCCATGCGTGCAGAAATTCGCGCAGGCGTCTTGGTGGCTTTTTTTGATGTACTTGTGGCGCAAGAACGTTCTCTTTTAACGCAAGGGTTGGTCGGACTCTCGCAACGCGCAACCACTGCTGCCTCAAAACGAGTAACGGCTGGCAAGGTGTCCCCGGTCGAAGAGACTAAGGCGCGTGTTGCCGAAGCGAGCGTTCGGGTCGAACTTAGTCAAGCGGCCACCAGCCTGAAAATGGCACGCAAACGCCTCACGGCTTTATGGGGGAATACCACGCCACGTTTTGAGCGAGCTGAGGGTCAGGTTGAAGCGCTGCCCGAACTACCCGCGCTGAAAGATTTGACTGCCCGTTTGGCAAATTCACCCGGGTTGGCTCGCGCACAGCTTGAAGTGAACCGCCGACAGGCACTGGTGGAAGTAGAACGCAGTCTTCGTATTCCGGACGTGACTCTTAGTTTGGGTGGTAGACGCAACGTAGGCCTTAACCAAGCGCTTTTTAACGTGTCATTACCTATTCCACTCTTCAATCGCAACCAAGGAAATATTTTGGAAGCACTACTCCGCACCGATAAGGCACGGGACGAACTGTCTGGGACCGAGATCCGTCTCAATAATGAGATCGCTCAGGCGTTCGAGCGTCTTAATGTTGCCCGTCAGGAGATTGAAATTTTACAGCGAGAGATTCTTCCGGGTGCGCAAAGTGCCTATGATGCCGCGACCAAAGGTTTCCTTATGGGCAAGTTCAGCTTCCTTGAAGTGCTTGACGCTCAACGCACCCTGTTCCAGGCCAAATCTCAATACCTGCGCGCCTTGGCAGAAGCGCATCGATCTGCGGCCGAAATCGAACGTGTTCTTGGCGAAGCACCCGATAATTCATCGCTCTGATAACCATGGAAGCCAGTCGCCACAACGTCATAGGGAAATCGACATGAAATTCGATCTGAGCAAGAAGCAAATTATTTACATTGCCATTGTTCTGGCGATCGGCATCCTACTCGCCATGCTGATTCTCATCAGCCCAGGAAGTACAAAGCAGCAGCCGCACGAGGGGGATGGAAGCGGGCACGACAACCACTCAGAAGCTGAACCGCAGACAGGCCAACACGGCGGAAAGCTATTCACGCAAAACGGCTATGGGGTTGAAATAACTATCTTCGAAGAGGGCGTGAAACCTGAGTTTCGCGTCTATCCCTACAAGAACGGCAAACCGCTCGATCCTGACACCAGCAAGGTCACAGTCACCCTCGAACGTCTCGGTCGCAAGCCTCAAAAAATCACCTTCATAAAAGAAAATGATTATCTCAAAGGCAATGCAATAGTTGAGGAGCCGCACTCTTTCAAAGTAACGGTCGACGCGCAATTCGGCAATAAACCTTACTCGTTTACCTATGAGCAGATCGAAGCACGTGTAAACATGACCGATCAACAGGTCGAGCAAGGCGGCATCGAAATGTTGACCTCTGGACCAGCGCGCATCAAGAGCACGTTACAACTTATTGGTCACATCAGTTTCAACGAAGATCGGGTGGTGTATGTCGTGCCGCGACTAGCCGGAGTGGTTGAATCGGTGGGCGCAAATGCCGGTGACTCAGTGCGCAAAGGCCATGTCCTGGCAGTGATTTCCAGCCAAGCGCTGGCCGACCTGCGAAGTGAACTGCTGGCAGCGCAAAAACGGTTGAGCTTGGCGCGCACCACATTCGAACGCGAAAAAAAGTTGTGGGAAGAAAAAATTTCCGCCGAGCAGGACTACCTGCAAGCACGCAACGTCATGCAGGAAGCCGAAATCATTACCCAAAGTGTAAAACAGAAACTGGCTTCGCTCGGCGGCTCTCTGACGAACACCAGCAATCTC
This sequence comes from Nitrosomonadales bacterium, assembly GCA_031393845.1. GTDB lineage: Bacteria > Pseudomonadota > Gammaproteobacteria > Burkholderiales > Gallionellaceae > Nitrotoga. The sequence continues at coordinate 8,210 of JANMWF010000203.1, forward strand.
ACCCGCTATGAAATTCGTGCGCCAATCGATGGCATCGTGATGCAGAAGCAGATATCGGTCGGCCAGGTGCTCAAGGAAGATGCCAACATCTTTGTCGTGGCTGATTTATCTACAGTCTGGGCAGTATTGACCATCTACTCCAAGGATCTGAATACCGTAAAAATCGGGCAGAATGCTACCGTCAAATCAACCTCTTTTGAATTCCAGAGCAGTGGCAGCGTGGAGCATCTTGGCGCTTTGCTGGGCGAGCAGACTCGCACAGCAGAAGCACATATCATTCTGTCCAACCCCAAAGGCATCTGGCGACCCGGCATGTCAGTCAACATCGAACTGGTGGCTGACGAGATCGAG
>JANMWF010000232.1:0-12043 GCA_031393845.1 Nitrosomonadales bacterium
GATTGCTTGCTCATGCACTGCATACACAAGTGGCCATGCACAATGAATACGGCGGCGTAGTGCCGGAGCTGGCGTCACGCGATCACATCCATCGCATGCTCCCCTTGATACGCTTGGTAGCAGATGAAGCCGAATGCCGCCTGCAAGATGTGGACGCCATCGCTTATACCCAAGGCCCCGGTTTGTCTGGCGCATTATTAGTAGGCGCAAGTATCGCTTGTTCGCTGGCGTATTCACTAAATATTCCGGCCATTGGCATCCATCATCTGGAAGGACATTTGTTATCCCCTCTGTTATCCGACGCCACACTGAAATTCCCATTCATCGCGCTATTGGTTTCCGGCGGACATACCCAACTCATGCGCGTGGATGGTGTAGGCAAATATACTTTACTTGGGGAGACATTGGACGATGCCGCTGGTGAAGCTTTCGATAAGAGTGCCAAGCTGCTTGGTCTTTGCTACCCAGGAGGCCCTGAACTGGCTAAGCTGGCTAATCAAGGTCGGCCAGGTCGATTCCATTTGCCGCGCCCCATGCAACATAGCGGCAATCTGGATTTCAGCTTCAGCGGGCTGAAAACTGCTGTATTAACCCTGACTCGTCAACACACACTGGATGAACAAACCCGTGCCGACATTGCCTATGCAGCGCAAGAAGCAATCGTGGAAGTGCTGATCACCAAATCCCTGGCCGCGCTAAAACAAACTGGACTTAATCAATTAGTGATCGCCGGCGGAGTAAGTGCGAACCAACATCTTCATGCGCTACTCAACAAAGCGGCCAGCAAAAATGGTTTTCGCGTGTTTTATCCTGATCTTGAGTTTTGCACCGACAATGGTGCCATGATCGCCTTTGCCGCCGCGCTTCGCCTGCAGGAACAAGAAACGAAAAGCGATTACCGTTTCAACGTCAAGCCGCGCTGGGACTTGCAACAATTCAACTATTCCGAATGATTGTCTTCCTTCTTGACGATGCGGCTTTCCTTGCCCGCCAACAAATTCTTAATGTTGCCCCTGTGGCGCCAGATCAACAATAATGACATTCCCACCACCGCCAGCACATATTCAGACGGCAAAGCCAATTCCATGGCATAGATAGGCGCACTCACGGCCGCCAATAATGCCGCTAGTGAAGACAGGCGGAACACCAGTGCAACCAATAGCCAAGTCGCCAATACCGCCAACCCCAACCACGCATTAAGCGCCAGCAGCACACCCAATGCAGTAGCCACGCCCTTGCCGCCTTTGAAGCGCAGAAAAACAGGAAAAAGGTGACCAAGAAATACTGCAAGCGCCACTGCCACAACCAGTAGCGAATTGCCAGCCTGTGGCTCAAAATGTTGAGCCACCCACACTGCCAGCCAGCCCTTTGCTGCATCACCCAACAATGTCAATATCGCAGCCCATTTATTTCCGCTACGCAGCACATTGGTCGCGCCCGGGTTATGCGAACCGTAAGTGCGTGGATCGGGCAATGCAAATAATCGGCTCATTATCACCGCGAAAGAAATCGAACCCAACAAATAGGCACATAAAACAAAAACCAAGATCATCATTTGAAATACCTTAAAATGCGCTAGTGGCAATCTCTTTTTTTAATGTATTAAAGCAAGCACCAAGCCAACCAAACTCAAACAGCTTCTTCATGGATATAATTTTTCTACGCGAACTTAAAGTCGAAACGCTCATCGGTGTATACGAATGGGAGAAGCGCGTTCCGCAAACTCTGCAGCTAGATATGGAGATTGCCCTACCGAATACGCGCGCCTGTCAGAGTGACGATATACACGATGCACTTGATTACTCCGAAATCGTGCGTCATATCCAAAGCGCACTAAGCAACCACCACTTCAACCTGCTGGAAGCGCTGGCAGAACGTATTGCCCAGATTTTGCTTACTGACTTCAATGTACCTTGGGTCAAAGTCAGCGTAGCCAAATTAAACGCTATACGTGATAACCGCATGGTGGGTATCAGCATTGAACGCAGTCAGGCCAAACCGAACTGATGCTGAAATTTCAAACAACTAATTCAATCTAGTTCACCGTCACTCGCGCAAATTTGCGCTTACCTACCTGAGCTACCATCACTGCGCCCGTTTGCAGTTGCAGGGCTTTGTCGATTACCCGTTCGCCGTCCAGCTTCACTGCTCCCTGAGTAATCATACGCAAGGCTTCCGACGTGCTTTCTACCAGTCCGGCCTGCTTGAGTAATTGAGTAATGCCGATAATCCCCGTACTAGCGGAAACCGTTACTCCCGGCATGTCTTCTGGTAGTACGCCCTGTCTGAAACGCGCCTCGAATTCAGTTAACGCCTTTTCGGCTGCGGCTCGGTTATGGAAGCGCGTGACTATTTCTTGCGCCAGCAACACTTTAATGTCGCGTGGATTACGCCCTTGCTCTACCTCTGCGCGCCATTTGGCAATCGTGGTCATCGACTCAAATGACAGCAACTCCAGGTAACTCCACATCAACTTGTCTGAAACTGACATTAACTTGCCAAACATTTCCTGTGGCGAATCGGTGATGCCGATATAATTCCCAAGAGATTTGGACATCTTGTTAACGCCATCCAACCCTAACAATAATGGCATGGTAAGCACGCATTGCGGAGGCTGGCCGTAATGTTTTTGTAGCTCGCGTCCCATGAGTAGGTTGAATTTCTGGTCGGAACCGCCTAACTCTATGTCAGCTTTGAGCGTCACCGAATCGTAACCCTGAATCAGGGGATAAATAAACTCATGGATAGCGATTGACTGACAGTTCTTGTAGCGTTTACCGAAATCATCGCGCTCCAGCATGCGCGCAACAGTATGGGTAGCCGCTAGTTTAATTAAATCAGCCGCACTAAATTTGTCCATCCAAGTAGAATTAAAAACAATTTCGGTTTTATTCGGGTCCAGCACCTTGAATACTTGCTCACGGTAACTTTCCGCATTTTCCAATACCTGTTCGCGTGATAGCGGTGGGCGAGTCGTATTTTTGCCAGTCGGATCACCTATCATGCCGGTAAAATCGCCAATCAAAAATAGCGCATGGTGACCAAGCTCCTGTAACTGCCGCAGCTTATTGAGCAATACAGTATGGCCAAGATGCAAATCCGGTGCGGTTGGATCAAACCCGGCCTTGATGCGCAAAGGACGACCCAGTGCCAATTTGTTATTTAATTCAGTTTCCAACAGCAGCTCGTCGCAACCACGTTTAATCACGTCTATTGTTTCTTGTAAGATCATGTTGAGCAGATTCTTGTATGTTCGTTATTAATTGGGGTAGCAATCATTAATCCATAATACTAAATGGAGCTCGCAAATTAGCGTAAATCATTGGCATCCATTATTGAGAACCGTCCACAAGCTCTTCCCCCAAGGCGATGAAGTTGACCAATATGACCGTGGAAGAATTGCGACGTACAGTGGATCGCTCAACCAAAGGCCGCAAAAAGAGCTGGGATTCAGAACCCCTTTGGAGACATTTTTGGAAAACAGATGCGCTATATTATAAACTCGGCCATCAAACATGTTGATCAGAACACCCGGATTGCGGCCTTCGCGGGTATGACGAATCGTACTATTTAATGGCTGATTCTAACTCTATAAGCCACTATTAAGTGTTGCACTTCGGAATTGAATCCGCGTTATTTTAATTCTTCAACTGCAATTCCATATTCAGAAGTCCATGGAACAGGCCACGTCCAAACAGTTAATGAGAATTTAGTTCCAGATTTTACGTCAAGAACTTGATGGGGGTGCGTAACCTGTCCCGGCCAAAAAAGAGCATGTCCAACGGGAAGGTCTTTATTGTTGTAATCTTGCCGAGGAAAAACAAGATCGCCCCCAGTAAAATCATCATTAAGCTTTACAAGCATAGACACCAGAGAGACGTCATGATGCAGCTTCATATTCTTTACATCATTTGGTCCATAACGTACAAAATAAGGAGAAGTAAACCCTAGAATATTCAACAGTGGAAATACATAAAGAAGAGAAGGGAAACATTTGTCCATAATTTGTTTGCAAATATCTATTGAAAATATTCTGCTTAAATTATGGAGGTTGAGTTCAGAAGCGGAATATCCATCTGGATTGTGCGCATAAAACAATTCGGGTCTTGAATCTAGCTCTTTAATAAGCGCTGCACAATATTCAGGCGTCCAAAAAGGAGTCGAATAGATATCACTGGCAACCTCTGTGAATACGCCGCATTTATTCGCTATGTGATCTTTGCTATGTAAGATGTTCATTATTATTAAATTTATTTCAAATAAAAGCTAGAACTCCTGGTTCGTCAGTTCTTTCATTGTAGCGTCGATCATTAAACAGTGAACCGTCGCCCTGAACCCGTTGAAGGATGAGTGGGTTTCAACAAGTTTTTTCCGGGTGGATTAAACCATTTTAATGGCCGACTCTATAAGAACCCCCAATGATCAATATCGCATCTTGATTTACATTGCTGCATCACTTTAATTTAAATTTATATTTAAATAAATCAGGCCAATTTATTATTACTTGCTAAGGTTTCAGAGTTAAAAAACCCCATATAAAATAATTTTATTGATTGATTTTAATAATTAAAAGCTATCTCACAAAGAGCATGGTAATGGTTGCCTTGCAAATAGCCAAAACAACTCAGAAAACCACGATGAATCATGGCACAAAAACGATAGAACTTCCAGAATTAGCGTTGTCCAATAGTTCTACAAGGATTTCTAGCCTAAGGCTACGCTGATCAAGTCCATCGATCTCACAGGCCGTGCGTACTAACCATAGTAGAAAAACAAGGTGGACGGCAATGAAACAACAGACTGTGGCGATGGCGGCGAAATACGAAACTGGATTTGAACAACACCGCAGGCCGACACGGCGCGACGAATTCTGGACACGATGAACCGCATCGTGCCGTAGGCTGATCTGTGCCATGATCGAACCGCGCTACCCGACGCGAGGCAATGGTCGCCTCCCGATTGGACTTGAACGCATGCTGCGCATCCACTTTATCCAGCACTGGTTTAATCTGGCCGACTTTGCCTACGAAGAAGCGCTCTACGACATCACAAGCTTGCGCCATTTTGCTGGAATTGACCTGGGATGCGAAACCGTACCGGATGCCACGACGCTGCTCAAATTTCGTCGCCTGCTGGAGAGGCACACCAACTCTTCGCCGAAGTCGGACGCGTACTCCAAGGCAGCGGCATGACACTCAAGACCGATACGATTGTCGATGCCGCCCTCATCGCGGCCCCCAGTTCAACCAAGAATGTTGAGAAGAAACATGATCCTGACATGCACCAGACTCGCAAGGGGCAACAGTGGTATTTTGGCATTAAGCTGCACATTGGCGTGGACAGTCAAAGCGGCCTGGCACCGCGCCGTGATCACCCCGGCCAACATGCATGGATAAAACGACTGTGGAGTTTTACCAAAGTACGCTACCGTGGTTTAGCCAAGAATGCCGGTCGCGCATTTACCGCGCTGGCATTGGCGAATATTTACTTGTCTCGAAATCGATTGATGGCACAGGTACGTCCATAGCGAGCAAATGGCGGGCGAAAAACCCAAGAAGCAGCCAGAAATGGCAAGGCTAAGCGGGCTGAACTTTTTTTCGCACAATCACACATATTTCATAATGGGAATCTTGGAAATGCGGGGCTTGTTCAGCATAGCCCTAATTCAAAAAAACCAACAATCCATCCCCAGGCCACAAGGGCGTTGGCTATTGGCGCATTGCCCTCAAAGGAACGATTGAAAATGTAGGGTTATGAAAGTGCTTCTCACGCAATTCGTCCCACACATAAGCAAGACACAAAAAAATTAGTTCACAGAATATGTCTGGGGCAAGCAACTTTAACCTCACATAGAATTTTAATTTATAGTTACGATCATTATATTATCATGCAGACCATTTATACCTAATCGATCAATGACTACACCACGCTTCTACTGTCCCCCGCCGCTGCATGCAAGCACCAAATTTGAGCTGACACAAGCTGCCGCACATCATGCTAGCCGAGTCTTGCGCTTGCGCGTTAATGATGAAGTTCGGGTATTTGATGGTGCAGGCAATGAGCTTCATGGCCGCATCTGCGAAATCGAAGGCAAAAGAGTGGTGCTGGAGAAGCTGCAAGATTGCACGGTCAACCGCGAGTCTCCATTAAACATCATACTGGCGCAAGCGCTATGTAGTAGCGAAAAAATGGACTGGGTAATACAAAAGGCCACTGAACTCGGTGCCACCGAAATACAGCCAGTACAGACTCAACGCAGCATGACAAAGCTAGCCGGAGAACGCGCTGAAAAGCGCACCCAACATTGGCACGGCGTCACCATTGCAGCATGTGAACAATGTGGCAGAAACATGTTACCTAAGGTTCATGCTCCGTTGGAATTCAGTTCTTGGATGGCCACAATGGGCGACGCGTCGGGCAGCAAATTTATCCTGTTGCCGGAAGCCGAGACAACATTGCATGAGCAGCCAAAACCGCAAAAAAAAGCGACCCTGCTGATTGGGCCAGAAGGTGGCTTCAGTGCGGATGAAGTCCAGATTGCCCGGCAAGCCGGTTTTGTTTCTATCCGTTTAGGCACACGCTTGCTTCGTACCGAGACAGCTGCTGTGGCGGGCATAGCCACTTTGCAAACTTTGTGGGGGGATTTTATTTAGGCAAAATATTCAAAGGGTGAGCGGATTCAAATTCGAAGTGCAACAGCTAATATTGGCTTGGTGTAGCGCATCTCCACCCAGACTAGTGCTGAGGTTGACTAGGGAAAATGGACACCCACGTTTTGTAAACATGAAACGGGGTGTCCATTTTTCCAGCCCACCTCAAAAATTGTATTTCGTATAGAAACAAGTAAGTATAATGAGCCATGCTATGTATAATTTTCGTTCAGTCATTTATAAACTGATAATCACATATTTTGGTTGCCACATTATTTATGCTTTATTTCCCGTAATTTTTGAAGTTCAGGAGATATGAAACAATGAACCTTGATACCTATTTTTCGACACCTGTTTGGTGGGATAAGCTTGATATTGATGCTGATGCCATTTTTAATTTTTGCCATCGATTGAAGCAATCCGATCCACGTGGAAATAATCTTAGTAATGCTGGAGGATGGCAATCAAAGGAGTTTTACTATGGCGACCATCCGGAATTATCGCCTTTATTAAATGAGATTTTACGCAGATCAAAAAAATGTTTATCTGATTTTGGATATGATGAAGTAAATTTTGAAACTTATATGGATAATGTATGGGTAAACATTAATAAGCTAAATAATTACAATAAAATTCATATTCATTGCTCATCGTTTGTATCTGGTGCTTATTATGTTACCGACTCTGATGCTCAAATAGAGTTTTACAGGAATTTTCAGGAACAATACTCAATAGAATCTTTAGCGCCCATTTCAGAGCTTAATGCAATTAATGCACCAAAGTTTTCGTATCCGGCAAAAAAAAACCATTTAGTTATGTTTCCATCCTGGTTGCCCCATTCAGTCGAGCCAAACCAGAAAGACATTGAAAGAATTTCAATATCTTTTAATGTAAGGATAAGAAAAAAAGGAACAGCAGGATAAAAATTTAATCCCCGTTCAATGCAGTTAAGTGCCTGGGTTAAATTTTTGGATAGTCTTTAGTGCATCGGCCACGGTCGGGTAGAGCAACACTATTTTCAATTCGCGTTTCATGCGCGTGTTCGTCAGGCAGCGTGATTCATCAATGAATGAAAGCAAGGTCTTTGGCAAGGTCTGTTGCGCCTCTTCACGACTGATACGCGGCACATGCGGTAAACCAAATGCATCTGCCACACTATCAAAATAATCCCCTATCTTAAGTTCGCTGTCATCACTGGTGTGGTACACCCGATTCGGTTTTGCATGGCGTAATGACGCAGTCACAATACGCGCGAGATCATCTGCATGAATGTGATTGGTATGGCTATCTTCTGCTGCCACGATCGCCGGCGTGCCTTGCTGCAATCTATGCAGCGGTAGCCGATCCGCCGCATAAATACCTGGTACACGCAGGATAATGGCACGCACTCCGGTGCGTTTTGCCCAGCCGCGAATTTTATTTTCCGCGTTCACTCTGCGCTGAGCGCGCGCAGTTTGCGCATTCAGTGTATGGGTCTCCGTGACAGATTCCCCGGCGCAGTCGCCGTATACTCCGCTGGTGCTAATATATACAAAACACTCTGGTAGTGTACCGCGCGACAAAATAGCTAGCAGATTGCGGGTGCGTGTATCGCTTTCGCCAGTATTCGGCGGCGGCGCAAAATGAAGTACGGTGTGCGCTAGCCCGGTCAGTCGACTCAGGCTGTGTGCATTATCCAGGTCGCCAGGCAATGGGGTAATGCCTGCCTTACGTACTTCAGCGAAACGCTCAGTATTGCGTAGCAGCCCAAACAAGCGGTAACGGCTGCTTAACAGGCGCGTAACCCGCATAGCGATATCACCGCAGCCAACAATCAAGATTCGTTTCATTGCATGATTATGCGTTAAAATTAGCGCTTTTGCGCATGTGGCAAACGAGATATTCATGGCATTCAACGTTCTCATTAAACCAAGCGATCATAGTTTCATCATGGAAGCCGACGAAACCATCCTTGAGGCGGGACTGAGGCATGGCTTTATTTTGCCTTACAGTTGCCGTGAAGGCGTATGCGGGACATGCAAGGGTTTGCTGCTACAAGGCACCGTGGATTACGGCAAGTATGAGGACAGCATACTGAGTGAAGCAGAAAAAGCAGAGGGCATGGCCCTGTTATGCTGCGCCAAACCTACGTCCGATTTGATCATCGAGTGCCGTGAAGTGAATGCCGCAAAAGACATCCCAGTGAGAACCCTGCCTTGTCGCGTACACAATCTGGTGAGACTTGATGAGGTGATGGTGCTTTACCTCAAGTTGCCTGCCAACGAGCGTTTGCAATTCCTTGCGGGACAATATATCGATATTCTTATGAAAAACGGTAAGGCGCGCAGCTTTTCACTGGCCAACGCTCCACACGATGATGAGTTTCTGCAGCTACATGTGCGAAACATTTCAGGTGGGGAGTTCACAAAGCATGTGTTCACGCAGATGAAAGAGCGCGACATCTTGCGCTTCAAGGGGCCGCTAGGTTCTTTTTTCCTGCGCGAAGATAGCGTCAAACCCTTGGTGTTTGTCGCCAGCGGCACAGGCTTCGCACCGATCAAGTCCATCATTGAACACGCGCTGTACGTTGGTGTGAAACGTTCCATGCATTTTTATTGGGGAGCGCATAAATTGAGTGGTCTTTATATGCTCGATAAAGCCAAGGAATGGGAAACTCATGGGATAAAATTTACACCAGTCTTGTCGGGAGCATTGCCCGCAGATGAATGGCAAGGCAGGACGGGCTTCGTGCATGAGGCTGTACTCGAAGATTACCCCGATTTGTCCGGCTACCAAGTGTATGCCTGCGGTGCACCAGTAGTAGTGGAAGCAGCACACCGCGACTTTACGACCTTGCGCGGATTGCCCAACGAGGAATTCTTCTCCGACGCGTTTACTCCTGCAGTCAAAATTTAATCTTAGGCGCTCTCATGGACTTGCCATAAGCCCTTGTTTCAATTTGTTCCTTTGCTAAGTGTTTCATGAGGTTAACGAAGGTATTGGTTTCACGGATTGTCGCGGGCAATATCATTCCACATGAACTGAATGCGATGCAGCTGTGCGTACACATCACCTTTGGCAAGCAATTCCTGGTGAGTGCCGATTTCGACAATCTCACCTTTTTGCAATACGACAATTCTGTCGGCTTTTTCAATGGTGGACAAACGGTGGGCAATTATCAAGGTGGTACGCCCCTGCATTAGGGTTTCTAGCGCAGCTTGCACATGGCGCTCAGATTCACTATCCAATGCGGACGTGGCTTCATCCAGAATGAGAACAGGTGCGTTCTTAAGAATAGCGCGAGCAATGGCAATGCGTTGGCGCTGTCCGCCAGACATGCGCACACCCCGTTCACCCACCAGTGTTTGCAAACCTTGTGGCATTTCATGAATAAACTCCATTGCATGGGCAGCCTGCGCGGCGGCAATTATTTCTGCCTCCGGTACATTGCGCATCTGACCATAGGCAATGTTGGCTGCGACGGTATCGTTGAATAGCACCACTTCTTGACTTACCAGTGCGATATTAGCGCGCAGGTTGGCCAGCGTGAGCTCCGCAAGGTCATAACTGTCCAGTGTGATGCGTCCGCTACTCGGGGAATAGAAGCGCGGTACGAGGTTGGCTAGAGTGCTTTTTCCACTGCCTGAAGCACCGACCAGCGCGACTGTTTGTCCTGCAGGAATTTCCAGGTTAATGTCTTGTAATGCCAGCTTTTCGCCTTTCTGATAAGCAAAATTTACGTGCTCAAATTGCAGTCGGCCAGAGGCGTGAGTAATTAATTTATTGCCGGTATCAAGTTCACTTGGGGTATCAAGCAGTTCAAACACGCTTTCTGAAGCCGCCAGTCCGCGCTGCAAATGCTCACTGACACTGGCGAGCCGTTTCAGCGGCGTCGTCAACATCAACATGGCTGCAATGAAAGAAAGGAAGCCACCCACCGTTGTTTCATCGCTGCGCGATTGTTCGGTAGCGAGATAAACGATGGCTGCAAGCGCAACCGCTGCCACCATCTGCACGATGGGTATGTTGGCGGCGGCGGCGGTAGCCTGTTTCATGGTGTGGCGGCGCACCCAGTTAGCCTGGCTGCTAAAGCGGTGGCGTTCATATTGCTGCCCGCCAAAAAGTTTAACCACCTTGTGTGCCGTCACACTTTCTTCAATCACTTGGGTGATATCTCCCATCGCGCGCTGTGAATTGCGGCTAGCTACGCGCAAGCGGCCGCTGATAGTTTTCATGATAAAGACAATGACAGGCGCCATTATCAAGCTGAGTAGAGTGAGCTGCCAGTTTAGGTAAAAAAGCCAGCCCAGCAGTCCCACAATCATGAGTGAATCACGGGTGCCAATGGTTACTACGGTTGTAGCGGCAGCTGTTACCTGCGTTACATCAAAGGTTAATTTTGAGATTAGGTTGCCAGTCGCATGGTTATCATAAAAGCGCGCAGGCAGGGAAAGCAGCTTGCTGAACATTTCTTCACGCAAGTCCATCACTACCTTATTTCCCACCCAAGTGATAGTGTAAGTGGCAACAAAAGTAGCCAACCCGCGTACCAAGAAAATCACTAAAATAAACAGAGGGATCAATCGGATGATGGTTTCATCTTTGTGCACGAATGTGCCATCTAGCATGGTTTTTAGCAATACCGGCAATAGTGGTTCAGTCGCCGCAGCCACCACCATACCGAGGATGGAAAGTGCAAATATGCGCCAATAGGGTTTGATATAGCCGAGCAACCGCAAATAAAGCTGTGAACTGGTCATGTGTATAGCGCGCACGCTAGGTTTTCAGTGTTATTAAATTCTTTCAATCTGATTTTACAAGGCATCGTAAGTTGCCACAAAGACTTTGATGCAGGCATGCATCAATAGTGTGCTACGAGCGAACCGGAAGATAATTGGCTAATAAAATTTTGTGTATTACAGTAGCTATTTTATGGCCTGCTATCATTTGCTTACCGTAAATAGCAGTTGTTGGCTGCATTTTTTACTGCCGTATCAGCCATTGCTTACTCAAGTCTTGCTGTACCGGAGGTACAAAAAAGAAGCGCATGCAGACTTGCGTGCGCCCAGTGGGGCAAACCTGTAAGCTTCGAATGATCAGCCCTGTTCAATACTTCAAGGGCTGCATTCACAGCCTACATTAATTTGGCTTGTTGATGCCTGGCGTAGGAAAAGGCCAAATTGAAGCCGGGCGCACGGGAGTCGGAGCTGAAGGAGTTGGAGCTGTCTTAATTTGGACAGAAGGTTTTTTTTCAGGAATAACCTTTTGGGCCTCAGGCTTCTTAGCTGCTACTGCCGGTTTAGCTGTAGGCTTCTTGACTGCCACTTTAGCTGCAGGCTTTTTGACTGCCACTTTAGCTGCAGGCTTTTTGACTGCCACTTTAGCTGCAGGCTTTTTGACTGCCACTTTAGCTG
>JANMWF010000308.1:0-4712 GCA_031393845.1 Nitrosomonadales bacterium
TCACGCGCTAATTGCAACATGGTGGACAGCGCAATGGTCTCCGCACACACCGGAATGGCGGGTAAGCCCAGACGCGTCGCCACTTCACCATCGTGCGCCACGCCGTCGCGAGTCAGGAAACTGTCCTGCGGGCGTAACCAAACACCGAAACCAAAGGTGGCGGCGTATTGCATAGCGCGCATCAGCACACGAGTGTCAGTAAGCGCAGCATCGGCTTGACTGAAGGCTATGCAACCGGCATCGGCCAGTTCAGCCATTTCGGTAAGTTCCGCACCTTTCAACCCGTAGGTCAGCGCACCGACCGGATAAACGTGCGCCTTATTCAATGCACGGGCGCGATGTTTAAGCATCTCTACCAGACCCGGTTCATCCAGTGGCGGATCAGTGTCCGGCGGACAGGCCAATGTCGTGATGCCGCCGGCTACTGCTGCATCCATCTCGGATTCAAGCGTGGCCTTGTATTCGTAACCCGGTTCGCGCAGACGTGCGGCAAGGTCGATCAACCCAGGGGCAACCACAAGACCTGTCGCATCAATCATCTGTTGTGCCACAAAACCTGCTGGCGCGCTGCCAACAGCAGCTACTTTACCAGCCACGATAAATAAATCGCAGAGGCCATCTATCTGATTTTTCGGATCAATTAAATGCCCGTTCTTAATCTGGATATTCATCACCCAACTCCCGCCAAAGTGCTCATCACCGCCATGCGTACCGCAATGCCAAAAGTGACTTGTGGCAAGATCACCGATTGTGTCCCGTCCGCAACGCTGGAATCGATTTCCACACCACGATTCATCGGCCCCGGATGCATCACTATGGCATCCGTTTTGGCTAGCATCAATTTTTCCTGGGTGAGTCCATAGTATTTGAAATATTCTTGTGCGCTGGGCAACAGCGCGCCCTGCATGCGCTCGTTCTGCAAGCGCAACATCATTACCACATCCACATCGCGCAAGCCTTGTGTCATGTCGTGATAGACCTGCACCCCGAGTTTATCGACACAGGTTGGCAATAATGTTTTGGGGGCGATGACGCGAACTTCTGGCACACCCAAGGTGGTCAGCGCATGAATTTGCGAACGCGCCACGCGTGAATGCAGTATATCGCCGACGATAGCCACTCGCAGGTTATGAAATTCTTTCTTGTAATGACGAATAGTGAACATGTCGAGCAGCGCCTGTGTTGGGTGCGCATGGCGTCCGTCACCGGCATTAATAACATGGATTTCCGGCGCAACGTGCTTGGCGATGAGGTGGGCTGCGCCGCTCTGCGAGTGGCGCACCACGAACATGTCAGCGTGCATGGCGCATAAATTATCCACAGTATCAAGCAAAGTTTCGCCTTTGCTGGCGGAGGAAGAACCAATGTTCAAGTTGACTACATCGGCCGAAAGGCGCTTGGCAGCAATCTCAAAAGTAGTACGGGTGCGGGTGCTATTTTCAAAAAATATGTTAAATATGGATTTGCCGTGCAGCAATGGAAGTTTTTTAATGTCGCGTCCTTCAGCCACGCTTATAAAGGAAGCCGCTGTGTCCAAAATACCGCGTAGGATAGGTGCCGGCAATCCCTCAGTAGAGAGCAAGTGCTGCAGTTCGCCATGTTTGTTTAGTTGTGGATTATTCATGCAATTTGTTCTATCGCGGGTTCATCAAAGTAGGCTTGCAGAATTTGCTGCGCCGCGACTTGGTCGAGTAATGGCTTTTGCTTGATGCCACGTATCCCCATTTCAGCCAGTTGCGAGCTTGCGGCAGTGGAAGTATATCGTTCGTCCACTAAAATGGTAGGCAAATTAAAGCGCCCCTTGAGGCGCTGAGCGAAGCGGCGACATAAGCGGGTTAGCTCGTGTGGCGTGCCATCATCATGGCAAGGCAACCCTACTACCAGTGCAGACGGCCCCCATTCACGGATAAGCTCAGCGATGGCAGCGAAGCGCTGCCCATTATGTTCGCCATGCAAGGTTGTTAATGGCCGCGCAGTGCAGGAAATTGAATTGCCCACCGCCACGCCGATGCGTTTAGTGCCAAAATCGAATCCCAGTAAAATACCGTGTACTGTAATAGCAATGCTCTCGTCAGGCATGTCCCGCATACTCTGAGAGCGATGCATAATCCACGCCTAGCAGCGCCATTGCAGCAGGCAAGCGTTCCTCTGAAGGCAACTCGAATAAAATGTGCTCAGATGCTGGCACAGTGAGCCAGGCGTTTTGTGTTAACTCATGCTCTAATTGTCCTTGCGCCCAACCGGAATAGCCCAAGGTTAGCAGCAGGTTTTTGGGCTCTAGTCCTGCACCGACCGCTAGCAGAATATCCTTGGAGGTAGTCAGACCAAGATTGTCGTTGATGGTCAGAGTGGATTGCCATTGACCCACTGGTTTATGCAACACAAACCCCCGGTCAGTTTGCACCGGCCCACCAAAATATACCGGCATGCTACTTAATTCAAACTCACCCATCGGAATTTTAGTTTGATCGAACAACTCGCCAAGTGTGAGATTGGTCGGGCGGTTCACTATAATGCCCAATGCACCTTGTTCATTGTGTTCACAAATGTAAACAAGTGTCTTGGCAAAAGAAGAATCGGCCATGGCTGGCATGGCAATGAGAAAATGATGTCTGAAATCAAGTTGCGACATGGTTCCTATTGTAATCCACAAAGCGGCCTCTTAAGTTAAGAGAATTATTGTACCGAGCAAAGAGGATAGCCAATCACCTCATGGCCGTCAAAGTCCTAGGCGTTTCCATATTTCCAACGAGGGAGCAGACTGGTTGAGCGTATAGAAATGGAGGCCAGGCGCACCACCAGCGAGCAGACGTTCGCACAGCTGCGTAACAACATCAAGGCCAAATGCCTGCACGGATTCGTTGTCATCGCCATAGCTTTCCAACATTTTGCGCATCGAGCGCGGAATTTCTGCACCGCATAAATCTGAAAATCGCGCTAACTGCGAGAATTTCATGATAGGCATTATGCCGGGCACGATGGGAAGGGTAACGCCCATCTTGTGGCACTCCTCAACAAAGCGGAAGTAGCCGTCGGCGTTGTAGAAATATTGGGTGATGGCGGAATTTGCCCCGGCCATTACTTTGCGTTTAAAGTTTAACAGGTCGTCGCGCGGCGATTTTGCTTGCGGATGGAATTCTGGGTAGGCTGCCACCTCGATATGGAAGTGTTCGCCAGTCTCGACGCGAATGAATGATACCAACTCATTGGCATAATGGAATTCGCCAGAAGTGGCCATCCCGGAGGGCAAGTCGCCACGCAGTGCTACGATGCGCTTGATCCCCATATTTTTGTAGGTGTTCAAAATTGCGCGAATGTTCTCACGTGTAGAGCCAACGCAAGACAAATGAGGTGCGGCTTCATAGCCATCGGCCTTGATCCGTTGTACCGCTTCCAAGGTGCGCTCACGCGTGGAGCCGCCCGCACCGAAGGTAACCGAGAAGAATGCGGGCTTGAGTACTGCCAATTGGTTGCGTGTGGCGGCGAGTTTGTTGGCACCTTCCTGCGTTTGTGGTGGAAAGAATTCAAAACTGAATGATCTAGAGTTTGTCATGATGGATAATTACCGGCTCTGCTGCGAAACATTTTGCCGCAGGAGTAGCGAGAGTGCAAAGGAGATAGCACTATATAACAAAGCACCCATCACACCTGCCCAGAAGCCGTTGACTTCGAAACCTTTCAGCACTGAGCCGGCAAACCAGAATAGCAAACCGTTAATGACAAAGATGAACAGGCCAAGCGACAGCACGGTAACTGGCAGGGTAAGCAGAATCAGTAGGGGCCGCAGAAGCGTATTAATGAGACCCAGTAACAATGCAGCAATTAATGCGGAGATAAAACCATTCACATAAATACCTGGTAACAGGTAAGCAACCGCCAGCAGTGCTAATGCATTGAAAATCCAGATCAACAAGAGACGCATAAGGTTGCCTTTGATGTTGTTTTCAAGTGTGTGGGACTCACATTTTAGTAGCGATAATGATCCGATTTGTAAGGGCCTTCCTTAGGCACGCCGATGTAAGCGGCTTGTTGGTCTGTTAGCGTACTCAGTTGCGCATTAAGTTTCTTCAATTGCAGCACCGCTACTTTTTCATCCAGATGTTTGGGCAAGGTATACACACCGACCGGATATTTGCCAGTCCCTTTTTCTGCTTCGCTCCACAGCTCAATCTGGGCGATGGTCTGATTGGCAAATGAGGAACTCATTACATAAGAAGGATGGCCCGTGCCGCAACCCAGATTTACCAAGCGGCCTTCGGCCAGCAAAATAATGCGCTTGCCGGGTTGGCCATCTACTGCGGGAAAAATGATGTGGTCGACTTGTGGTTTGATGTTATCCCAAGCGTAAGTCTTAAGTGAGGCAACGTCGATTTCGTTGTCAAAATGGCCAATATTGCACACGATGGCCTGATTCTTCATTTTCTTCATATGCTCGTGCCAAATGCCAGCATTAGCTGAGGTAGATCGATAAACGCGAAACGGATGGAAGCATCGCTATAGCCATATGGCAACACGATAGTTTCCCCGTGAAGAAGTGCGCCGCCCGCATCTGGCGCGCGGCACTCTCGAAGGCTGAGACGATCTGGTCGAGGTCTGCGTCCGAGTGGGCCGTCGTCAGGAAGCAGGGGAAGCCCTCGAGCGCGTGAATGCCCTGGTCTCGAAGCAGATGGTAGAACAACCCGGCGAGCCGCTCCTCGGCCGGGAAGCGGAAA
>JANMWF010000244.1:0-2855 GCA_031393845.1 Nitrosomonadales bacterium
CCGAATAAACAAGGAAAATTTGATATGGCAATTGTTATTTATAGTGTGAATACTGAAGAGTTTAAAAACCACTATGTGAGTCGGAATGATTTGCATATTTACAAAGCATTAGCGGCTAGTCAGCTTGTATTTAATTGCGGCTCTCTAAGAGAAGCTCGGGAGAAATTAACGAAAATTATGGGTCCAAACTTTATCTTGTATGAAGGAGGGCATCATTTAGCTATCCTCTTAAAACAAGAAGGAACGACAGAAGGAATCCCATTGGTTAAGCTGTATTCTACTAAAGATAAAGGGCCACATCAGTGGGGAGCCTTGCAAGAACTATCTCTATTGGCAGCTATTTAATGCGTCGCATCGGGGAACGGTAGAAGGTTTTAACACAAATAATCTATTAGCCGATTTTCATCTGAATGGGCATGAGTACGCCCTCTACGCTTGGCGATCTTCGCCTTTGAAAAAAATGTCTTCTGGCCGATTGCCGCACTGTGTATAAATAGTAATGTAGAAGGAACTCAAAACTTATCCTCACGAATCGCTAAAGGTATCAGCCCCGGCAAACGGTTAAAGCTGACCGTTCGCACGGTTTCCAGAAAATCCTGCATATAGGAAGCTTGTGCAGCCTCCATATGTGTGACGGCATACAGCTCACCGAACAACCCCTCCTTGCCTAGACGCATACCCTGCACGTAGCCGGTTTTCAAATAGCTTTGCACCGCCCAGTTCGGCATGGCGGAGATACCTCGGCGGCTGGCAACCAACTGTAAAATTGCAACGGTCAGTTCGGCGGTCCGTCGTTTCGGCTCAACGCCGTGAGGCTTCAGAAAATTGCGGATAACGTCCAGCATCTCTTCAGGTACCGGGTAGGTCACCAGCGTTTCGTCGGCAAAGTCGCGTGCAGTGAGGTATTCCTTTTGCGCCAATTTGTGCAAACAAGAAACAATGCCGACGATCTCAAAACCGAATAAGGGGTGATAAGTCATTCCGTTCTTGCGGTACTCAGATACCACGGCAAGGTCGGCGCGATCTTCGCGCAGCAGCGCCAGCGGATCAACATGAAAACCGGATACCAAATCCAACTCAACCTCTGGCCAATGCTCACGGAAAACATCCATCGCGGGCATTAGCCACTCGAAGCAAGTATGGCACTCCACCGCTATGCGCAAGCGTCCGGCCTGTCCTTCTACGATGCGCGCGATATCGCGCTCGGCTTCTGCCACTTGCGCCAGCACCGCTCCCGCCAAAACTTGCAGTCGCTGTCCGGCAGCCGTCAATCGCAATGGCTGGGTCTTGCGTTCAAACAACGGAACACCGTAATGATCTTCTATTTGCTTGACCTGATGCGAAATTGCCGATTGTGTTAGGTGCAAGCGTTGCGCGGCACGCGACAGATTGCCGCTCCCGACCAAGGCTTCCAACATGCGTAAATGGCGTAATTCCAGAAGTGGTAGCATTATTAAATAATTTAATGATTAATACGAAAATAATGATTTTGCATAATAGTAGGAATTTGCCGAAGATGCCATTCTTTCCAACGGAGGATTATCATGGCAATTACGCACAATCTTGGCTTTCCACGCATCGGCGCGCAACGCGAACTCAAAAAGGCTTTGGAATTGTATTGGAATGGCCAATTGGACGAAGCATCCCTGCTCGCCATCGGCAAAGAATTGCGAGAACGGCACTGGGCGGTGCAACGCGATACGGGCATTACTCTGATTCCGGCTGGGGATTTTGCATGGTACGACCAAATGTTGAACATGACCGTCCTCTTGGGTGCAGCGCCCGAACGATTCGGTTTTACAGGTCCATCAACACTGGAGCAGTATTTCCAGCTTGCGCGCGGCAATGCACAACAGCACGCCATGGAAATGACCAAATGGTTCGACACCAACTATCACTATCTCGTCCCGGAATTTCTGAATTCTACCGAATTCAAGCTGAATAGTTCATGGCTATTCGATGAAGTAGGTGAAGCAAAGGCACTGGGGATCAATACCAAGCCGGTATTAATTGGTCCGCTCACCTACCTGTATCTCGGTAAAGAAAAACATGCCGGTCTGAACCGCCTGAATTTATTGCCCAAGCTAATTCCGGTGTACCAGCAAATTCTGGCGCGACTGAAAGCGCAAGGCGTGGAGTGGGTGCAAATTGACGAACCTGTGCTGGCACTCGATTTGCCGCACGAATGGGTGGCGGCACTCGCTCACACCTATGCCAGCCTGTCGCAGGACGCTCCCAAAATTCTGCTCGCCACCTATTTCGACAGCGTGGAAGACCATGCCGAAGCGCTAAAAGCCTTGCCGGTTGCCGGCCTGCATATCGACTTGGTGCGCGCTCCGCAGCAGGTTGATACCTTTATCCGCAATTTCCCGGCGGATAAAATCCTTTCTGCAGGTATTGTAGATGGACGTAATATCTGGCTCAACAACTTGACTGCTTCGTTAGCTATCCTTGAAGAATTGCGCACAACACTGGGAGATCGACTATGGGTTGCACCCAGTTGTTCTCTGTTGCATGTGCCGGTGGATTTAGCACAAGAAACCGGACTAGATAAAACCGTCAAAAGTTGGATGGCATTCGCCACGCAAAAGCTCGAAGAGGTTGTCACCTTGGCGCACGGTGTAGCGCACGGTAGGGAAGCCATCGCTCCTCAATTGGCAAAAACCAATGCCGCATTGGAAAGCCGGGTGTACTCGCCGCTACGACATGATCGTGAAGTGCATCAGCGTATTGCAGCCTTGAAACCTGCTGATGAAAAACGCTCTACACCGTTTGCCCAGCGCATCGCTGCCCAGCAAGCGCAATTCAAGCTGCCTGCTTTTCCGACCACTACCATCGGCTCTTTTCCCCAAACC